>NZ_JAKGBH010000019.1:0-89039 GCF_021532515.1 Pseudoalteromonas sp. PAST1
TCACCCGTCCGCCGCTCGTCAGCAGAGTAGCAAGCTACTCTCTGTTACCGCTCGACTTGCATGTGTTAGGCCTGCCGCCAGCGTTCAATCTGAGCCATGATCAAACTCTTCAATTAAAAGTTTTTTGCTTGAAGTAAACTTCAAACCATGCTCAATGAATTCTGATTGTTTGTTTCTACTTTTTAAAAAAGTAAAATCAAAACGAATTGACTATATAGTCACTCAGTTACATTTGAGACTCTAAATTTGTTTGCTCCACTTAGTAAACTAAGCTTCGCTGTTAGAACTCAATCTGTACGAGTGCCCACACAGATGATTGCTTTATATTGTTAAAGAACGTTGCGACGTTGTCGCTAGGGATGCGTATAATACATCCTTAATTTTTCGAGTCAACACTTAATTTTAAACTTTCTTTTTAGACCGTTTTAAACCGAAGTTTTACTTAACTCTCTGTCACGTTGTTCAGCGCTTTTCATTGCTGCCCGCCGTGTCAGTGGATGCGCATTATAGGGAGATGGATTTTTAACGCAAGCACTTTTTGTAGAAAACTACTAAAAACTTACCTTTCGCGCAAAAAAAAAGCTAAAGGCAGTAAAAAACACAGTTTACTGTACAAAATACAGCCAACTTTTCTCGAGAGGATCTTAAGTATTATCGAAATTAGGTAATACGCAAGTTTTTAAATAAAAAAAAGAGCCACAATCTTAGTGGCGCTTTTATCAATCAACTCTTAATTAGTACAAGATACTATATAACTTACGACGATACTTAGATGCCAAGGCATCGCCATCAGGTAAAGAAGCGATAATTTCTAGATAGGTTGGTTTTGCATCTGCGTAGTTAAGATCTTTTTTAAGTACATTAAATAACATCTCTAGTGCTTCTTCTTTACGACCCGCGCTATTAAGAGCATTACTTAGTTCTACTTTTATCTCTAAATCATTTGGGTATTTTTCAACTTTATCCTGCAGTACTTTTATCTCTGGCGAATCTGTTGCAGCTAATGCTTGCTCACATTTTGCTTGAATATTTGTGAAATACGCATCACGTTCGTTTTCTGCAACCGAATCTAATAATGCCTGTGCATCTTCTAATTTATGAATTTGAATACAGATATCAGCTAAAACTAACTTTACACGTGTGTGATTTGGATCAAGTTCATAAGCCTGCTTTGCATAGTTAAAGGCATTATTTAGATCTTGATTAATTAACGCTTGCTTAGCTTGCTCTAATAATAACTCGTGTTGAGCTGGTAAATGTTTAGCTAGCGCATCGCGAATTTGCTGTTCTGTTTGAGCACCCGGTAACATATCCACAGGTGCTGAATCTTTTAACATCACAAGCGTTGGTAATGCTTGTAAACCAATTTGCTGCGCAAGTTGCCCTGCAAGAGCTTGCTCAACATCGCAATCTAATGTCGCTACTAATAAATGCTCACCATACTCATTTGCTATTTTCTCTAAAATTGCAGCTTGCTGATGGCACTCTGGGTTTTGCGCAGAGTAAAAAGTAAGTAGCACTAGCTTTTCAGCTGACGTTTCACCCAATGCTTGCTGCAAATTTTGTGGGGTAAGGTTTATCATATTATTCATTTGATTGATTGCACTATATAAGTATTTAGGTTTTTATATAGTGGCAAACATAACAATTACAAGCCCAACGGGTCGAGGTCATTATGAAATTATCTGCTATTTCTGCAGCTTTATTACTTCTTAGTCCATTCGCACAAGCAACAACGCTCGATTTAAACCTTCAAAAGACTATGCCTGAAATTGAAAAGCTATATTTAGACTTACATCAATCTCCTGAGCTGTCTTACCATGAAAAAGAAACGGGCCAAAAGCTTGCAAAGCAATTAAAACAACTGGGCTTTACTGTTACAGATAATGTAGGTGGTTATGGCGTTGTTGGTATTTATGAAAACGGTGATGGCCCTACAGTAATGATCCGCACTGATACTGATGGACTCCCAATTGTTGAGCAAACTGGAAAACCTTACGCTTCTAAAGTGACTGTAACAAATGATGCTGGTGCAACCGTTGGCGTAATGCATGGTTGTGGTCATGATATTCACATGAGTTCATTTATTGGCACAGCACAACAGTTAATGACACATAAAGAGCAGTGGCAAGGTACGTTAATGATGGTCGCACAACCTGCAGAGGAAGTTGGCGGTGGTGCAAAAGCAATGCTTAAAGAAGGGCTTTTCACTAAGTACCCTACTCCAGATCATGTTATTGGTTTGCATGTAAGTGCAAGTGTTCCTGCTGGTAAAGTTAGCATGAAAACTGAATATACAATGGCAAGTGTTGACTCTGTTGATATTATAGTAAAGGGCAAAGGCGGTCATGGTGCCTACCCACACACAACGATAGACCCAGTTGTGATTGCTTCACGTATTGTATTGGCACTGCAAACTATTACTAGTCGCGAATTGTCACCACTCGAGCCGTCAGTGATCACCGTTGGCTCAATTCATGGAGGCTCTAAACACAATGTCATTTCAGATGAAGTAAAACTACAACTTACATTGCGTAGCTATAACCCTGAAGTTCGTTTACAACAAATCGCGGCAATTAAACGAATTACTAAAGGCATCGCATTAAGTGCTGGGCTTGACGAAAGCTTAGCACCAGAAGTCTATGTGCATGAAAATGAGTCAATTCCTTCAACTTATAACAATCCTGCACAAACCAATGTAGTGCGTTCAGCAATTGCTAACGCTATTGGTGAAGACAATGTACTTGAAACTGAAGCTGTAATGGCCGGTGAAGACTTTGGCCTTTATGGCCGTACAGAACAAAATGTGCCGATTACTTTGTTTTGGTTAGGCGGTGTTGAACCGAGTCAATATGACTCAGCAATGCAATCTGGCGCAACATTACCTTCTTTACACTCAAGTAAGTTTGCACCTGATTACAAAAAAGCACTTCCTACTGGAATTACAGCAATGAGTAACGCCGCGGTTGCCCTATTCAACAAAAAGTAGTTTAGGCTGACTTAGCTCTGGGCTTAGCCTTCCTTTTAAAACGTCGCTTTTGCGGCGTTTTTGGTAACTGGGCAAAGACTTGGCTATCGCATTGCTTGGCTTGCTCAACTAAAGCATGTAACTCTTCCAACAATGGTGTTAAAAATTGCTGATAACTCATATGCTGTTCAGCGATATTACCTAACGATGCTTCCCACTTAGCTGTTAAGTCAGGGCTAGCAAGCTGTTCTGGTAATGTACTTATGAGTGCTTTACCTGTTGCGGTAGCCAGAATGTTTTTACCCTGACGTTCTAAAAAATGGCGTTTAAATAAAAGCTCAAGAATACCGGCTCGCGTAGCTTCAGTACCAAGACCATCTGTTTCCTTAAGGATCTTTTTAATTTCTGGGTCTTTCACATACCGACTGATGCCTGTCATGGCACTTAATAAGGTCGCATCAGTAAAATGCGCTGGCGGTGTCGTCATTTTGTCTACTACTTCACCTTGATTGCAATGCAGCTGTTGACCTTTTTCAAGTGGTGGTAAGGTTTGCTCATCTTTTAACTCTGTTTTGCCCATTAATATTTTAAAGCCTAAGCTAACATCTTGCTTAGCTGCTGCTTTAAAAAGCCCACCCGCAATTTCAACCGTTATTTTGGTTTCGTTAAATACATAGTCTGGATAAAATTGGATTAAATAATGACGACAGATCAAGCGATAGATTTTTTGTTCATCACTATTTAAGGACGCTGAGCGAAGTTGTTTTTCGGTAGGAACAATAGCGTGGTGAGCTGCCACTTTGCTGTCATTAAAACATTTACTCCGCTTACTGCTATCAGCTTGCTTACAAGCTTCAATTGCTTGACCTTCATTATTAGCGATGGCGGCAATAATACTCGCGGCATCTTTATGATGATCTTTTGGTAAATAGCGATTATCTGAACGAGGGTACGTAATTAACTTATGACGCTCATACAAGTTTTGGCAGGTATCTAGCACTTTTTGTGCAGGCATTGAAAACGCCTTTGCCGCATCAATCTGTAAAGCGGATAAATTATAAGGTAGCGGTGCCTGTTGTTTTTTTTGCTTTTGCTCAAGCTCAACCACTTTAGCTGGTTGATTAGTTATGCGTGACACAACATTTTCAGCAAGCCCCCTATGCAATACTCGCCCTTCTTCATCTTGATAAGGTTCACATGCTTTACTTGGTTGCCACTTTGCAGCAAATGTTTGCTGCTGCTGAGTTGCAAGGTGCGCTAAAACTTCGTAAAAAGGTTTTGCTACAAAATTAGCGATTTCATTATCACGATTAACGACTAAACCTAAAATAGGCGTTTGAACACGCCCAACAGATAGCACATTGCCAAATCCAGCTTTTTGCCCAGCAAGCGTATAGGCTCGAGTTAAATTCATGCCAAATAACCAATCGGCACGTGATCGAGCTAAGGCAGACACACTCAAAGGAATAAAATCGCGGTTCGATTTCAAATTATTTAGTGCTTTTTTAACTGCACTTAAGTTTAAGTCGCTGATCAAGAGTCGTTGAATTTGCTGTTTTTTGGCTTGGCTAAGTTTAACCTGTTCGATCACTTCATCAACCAATAGCTGGCCTTCCCTATCAGGGTCGCCAGCATGAATTATTGTACTTGCCTGCTTAATGAGCTTTTTTAGTACAGTAAGTTGTTTGCGTGTTTTTGCTTTAGGTTTTAATTGCCATTGTTCTGGCACGATAGGTAAATGCTCAAATCGCCATTTTTTAAAACTTGCATCGTAATCATCGGGCTCTGCTTGCTCAAGTAAATGACCAATACACCAAGAGACACAATCTCCATTACCAAGCTCTATATAACCATCCTGTTTTTTTTGTGGTTTTGGTAGAGCATCTGCAATGGCTCGTGCCAAGGATGGTTTTTCGGCAATGTAAAGTTTCATAACGCAACACTAAATACTGTTTTTATAAACAGTAGTCTAGCACAGGATTTTTAACGAAGAAACGCCTTAAGCTTGCTGGCTTCGTCGAGTAAAAAGATAGATAAGTGGCAGGTAACATACGACCACAGTACCAATATTGATTAGCGGTAGCAGGGTCTTATACATGTAAGTGCTGTAAGACAAATCCCAAAGGTGGCGGTCAACTAAACGGAACAATTGCAAAATAGGCGCCATTATCACAACCAACTGCCCTAAAACACTTTGCCATAAGTAGACTTTATCTTTAATACCTAAGTAAGCAATGATTGCCATCCAAGCAATATCATTAAAAGCCCAAACGACATAGCGCCAAATATAAATGTCATCAAATTCACGTAAGCCGCTATGAATTAAGGTACCGTATAAAAAGAAACATGCAGTTATTACGGTAAAGTGGAATGCCTGCCAATCTTTGCGGAGGTAGAAAACGAAAATAGCAGGGATCAGAATGAACACCCAGCTATTATTCAAAATTGAGATGGTATATACAAACCAATCAGGCAAAATTAACTAACCTTAATCTGTTTTACCATCATCGTCGCCACTACCATTACCAGGCATGTAGGTATATTTATCAACTTTTTTCATTTTTATTCTCTATTACATTTGTTAATGAGGCTTAACTTTAATTGATTTACTGCCTTACATCAATAGGTTCAGATTCGTGTGCTTTACCTTGCATAATAGAGATTTCAACACGGCGATTTCGCTTGCGATCTTCGTCGGTTACATTCGGTACTAGAGGCCTCGTTTCTGCGTGGCCGACTACCATCATACGGGACTTATCAAACCCTGGCGCTTTTTCCATTTCACTGGCAACTGCCACCGCACGTTTTGATGATAAATCCCAATTATTAGTATAAAGCTCATTCGATACTTGGAAGTCATCAGTGTGACCTGACACGGTTATTTCACCCGGCACATCTTTTAACAGCGTAGCAATATCACGAATAATAGGTTTAAATTTTGGCTGTAAAAAAGCACTACCCGATGGGAATGAACCATTCTCACGAATGCGAATAATAATTTGCTGGCCTAATGACTCGAGCTCAATCGCACCATCCATAATTTGCTGTTCTAGTTGCTGAGCAATTTTCTTCACAAGTTCATTTGTTTGTTCTTGATCAGCCGCAGAAATTGACTGTTCTAAAGCTTGTTGCTGAGCCGTACTTTGCGATTCACCACCACGTTTATTACCGCGCTGTTCTTGTCGACCACCGGCGGAGCTTTCGTCGCCAGCCTGAAACTCAAGCATTTGTTGTGTCATCTCAACGGTTTGTTGCTGAATCGTTTCAATAGGTGTTGGCTCAGGTTTGCCTGGAGTAAACTCCATGGCAATAACAGAGGTTCCTTTTGGAATATCTTTTACTTCAATTTTATTTTGTACACCAAAAGCAAACTTCATAGAGCCAGCAATTTGCTTAAACTTCAGCACGTCCATTTCAGAGAAAGCAAGCAAGAGTACAAAGAAGCACATTAATAATGACATTAAATCCGCGAAGGTACCCATCCATGCAGGCAAGCCTGGTGGAGGACATTTGCACTCTTCATCTGACATGCTCTACTCCTCGGTATCAACTTTACGTTTTGATTCGGCTAAGTAGTTTTTCAAAATACCTTCAATTACTTTCGGGTTCTGACCGTCTTGAATACCTAGCACCGCGTCAAGAATTAAGCGTTGATTGAGGGCTTCTTCGTCTTTACGCAGTTCTAGTTTTACCTGAATTGGAATAGCGACAACGTTTGCTAAGAAAGCACCATAGAGAGTTGTTAAAAGGGCAACTGCCATTGCTGGGCCGATTGCCTTTGGGTCATCCATGTTTGATAACATAGCAACCAGACCGATTAGCGTACCGATCATACCCATTGCAGGCGCAATATCGGCAAGTGATTTGAATAAACCAGCACCGAGTTCATGACGGTTAGCAGTAAGAGAAATATCTTTTTGCAGCGTGGCGCGAACGACATCAGCATCATGACCATCCACTAACATATCGACCCCTTTACGCATAAAACCGTTGGGGATTTCAGCTTCTTCTAATGCTAAGAAGCCACCTTTACGTGCAGAATCAGCTAATTCTACTGCTTTTTCAATTAATTCTTCCGGAGATTCGATTTTGAACATAAAAGCTTTTGCTGCCACTTTACCTATGCCCAAAAATTGCCCCATGGTGAAATTTGATAATACAATAAAAATCGAACCACCAAATACAATGACCACCGAAGGCGTGTTGTAAAACATTGCAACTTGGCCATCACTACTTAACACCATCGACATAGCAATTAAGCCTATGGCACCAAGAATACCTATTATGGTTGCTAAATCCACATACCCCTCCAGAGGAACAATTACACGATACACTCAAGTATCAAATTTTTATTATTAACTGTTTATCGGCAAGCAGTTGAAATACTTAAATCATTAAATGAATTAATTTTATTTTAATGTAAGATTTTTAAGCTACAAGTTTAAGCTGTATTTAAAATCGTAAAAATAGCATACTAAAAATGAATTATGCGTAAAAAAACACATCATTCTTTGACCTAGTTTAGCATTCCCCCTAAAATTGGCCTCACTTTCTAACAGCTATCGAGGCCACAATGGCAACAAAGAAACCAGAAAACTTAAGCTTTGAAGAAGCACTGGATGAATTATCTCAAATTGTTGCACAAATGGAGCAAGGTGAATTGTCACTGGAACAATCACTAAAACAATTTGAACGCGGCATTGCGCTAGCAAACGCTTCGTCTGGTAAGTTACAACAAGCCGAACAAAAAGTTGCCATTTTAATGGGTAACGATAGCCAAGCGCCTCTTAGCAATTTTGATTCAAACTTGGACTAATTAAGTGCAATTAAAAGAACAATTACAACGCGCTCGTGAAGACGTAGAAGCACACTTAAATCGCTATTTTGAACAGCCACTTAATACCGAAAAAAACATCAAAGAAGCCACCCACTACGGTGTTCTAAATGGTGGTAAACGCTTACGTCCTTACCTTGTATATGCAACGGGCCGGATGATGGGCGCGGACAAGGCCGATCTTGATATTCTTGCCGCCGCTATTGAGTGTATTCATAGCTATTCTTTAGTTCATGATGACTTACCAGCAATGGATGATGATGACTTAAGACGTGGCCGCCCTACCTGTCATATTGTCTATGGCGAAGCACAAGCCATACTCGCAGGTGATGCCTTACAAACACTGGCATTTGATTTAATTGCCAATCATCAATTTGCTGTTTCTGCGAGCCAGCAAGTAAAAATGATTGCCTCATTAAGCAAAGCCTCAGGTATTGAAGGTATGGTAGGTGGGCAAGCACTGGATATTGAAGCGACCGATAAAGAAATTACAGTTGCTCAGCTAGAGCGCATTCATCAGCTAAAAACGGGTGCCTTGCTTAATTGTGCAATTACACTCGGTGCATTGAGTGCAAAAAGCTGTGATGAACATACACTCGCGCAATTAAACCTATTCGGTCAAGCAATTGGGCTGGCCTTTCAGGTACAAGACGATATCCTTGATGTAGAAGCTGATACTGAAACATTAGGTAAGCCACAGGGTTCCGATGTTGCTGCAAACAAAGCAACCTACCCTGCTTTATTAGGGATGGCAGGCGCAAAGCAAAAAGCACAAGATTTGCTGGCTCAAGCCCATCAAGCTCTTGAGGCTATTGATTACGACACCAGCGAATTAGCGAGTCTTGCAAGCTATATTGTTGAACGCAATTATTAATACCTAAAAAGAAAGACAAAATAACTAAAAAATCGGAGCGGCAATGGGCTATAATGCACTCTGGTTAGCGAAGGATGTATAAAAAATCATGACACTTGATAGTAGCAAGTATCCATTATTAAGTTTGGTTGACGAACCAGCACAACTGCGTGATTTAGCGCAAGACAAGTTACCTGCGTTTAGTAAAGAGTTACGCGAATACCTACTTAACTCAGTTTCGCAAAGTAGTGGTCATCTAGCATCAGGTTTAGGCACTGTTGAGTTAACAGTTGCACTGCATTATGTTTATAACACTCCTGAAGATCGTTTAGTTTGGGATGTGGGTCATCAAGCATACCCGCATAAAATCTTAACGGGTCGTCGTGACCAAATGCATACTATTCGTCAAAAAGACGGTTTACACCCATTCCCATTCCGTGAAGAAAGCCCATACGATACTTTCAGTGTTGGTCATTCGAGCACCTCAATTTCAGCAGCCTTAGGTATGGCCATTGCTGCAGAAAAAGAAGGTAAAGATCGTAAAACTGTTGCTGTTATTGGCGATGGTGCGATCACTGCTGGTATGGCATTTGAAGCAATGAATCACATGGGTGATGTTAATCCTAACGTGTTAATTATCTTAAACGACAATGAAATGTCGATTTCAGAAAACGTGGGGGCACTCAATAACCACTTTGCCCGAATTTTATCTGGTAGCTTCTACACCAATATTCGTGAAGGCAGTAAAAAGCTCCTTTCTGGTTTACCGCCTGTGAAAGAACTTGCTAGCCGCATGGAAGAGCACCTAAAAGGAATGGTCATTCCGGGTACGTTCTTTGAAGAGTTAGGCCTAAATTACATCGGCCCAATCGATGGTCATGATGTAAATATGTTGGTTGATACCTTACGTAATATGCGTAACCTTAAAGGCCCACAGTTACTACATATTAAAACGCAAAAAGGTAAAGGTTATAAGCCTGCTGAAGCGGATCCAATTGGCTACCACGGCGTACCAAAATTTGATCCGAGCATGTCGAAATTACCAAAATCAAAACCGGGTGCTGCCACATTCTCAAATGTGTTTGGTGACTGGTTATGCGATATGGCAGCCCAAGACGACAAGCTAATGGCAATTACCCCTGCGATGCGTGAAGGTTCAGGCATGGTGCGTTTTTCAAAAGAGTATCCTGCGCAATACTTTGATGTGGCGATTGCTGAACAACATGCTGTAACGCTTGCAGCAGGCCTCGCTTGTGAAGGGTTGAAGCCTGTTGTTGCTATTTATTCAAGCTTTTTACAACGCGCTTACGATCAACTTATCCACGATGTAGCATTACAAAACTTACCTGTTTTATTCGCTATTGACCGTGCAGGTATTGTTGGTGCTGATGGTGAAACTCACCAAGGCGCCTATGACTTAAGTTTTATGCGCTGTATTCCTAATATGATTATTATGGCGCCAAGCGACACTAACGAGTGCCGCCAAATGCTTTACACTGGCTACCAATGCAATCAACCTGTTGCTGTTCGTTACCCACGTGGTAGTGCCGGCAATTGTGATGTTGAATCAACAATGAGTGCGATTGAAATCGGTAAAGCGCGTAGTATCAAACAAGGTAGTAAAGTGGCCATCTTGTCGTTCGGTACGCTGTTAGAGAGCGCCAAAGTAGCCGCAGATGAGCTAAATGCAACAGTGATTGATATGCGCTTTATCAAACCTCTTGATACTGAAGCTATTAATGAGTTACTTAGCAGCCATGATGTCATTGTTACTTTAGAAGACAATGCCATTGCAGGCGGTGCGGGTTCTGCTGTGAATGAATATTTGGCTGCAATCAAAGCCGATGTGACTATCTTAAATTTAGGTATTCCAGATGAGTTCATTAAGCATGGCACACAAGATGAAATGCACGCTGAGATGGGCCTAGATGCCAATGGCATCTTAACTCGCATTAAAGAGTTCATGGCTTAAAACTATACGCAATTCATTAAAAAGGAGCCTCATGGCTCCTTTTTTATTATTTAAAACCATACACATAAAAAATAACTTACCTATTTTCTATTTTCTTGCATCCAATATCTTTAGCTAGCCGTTTATTCATTGAGGTTAACTCGTGAGCACGTATTTTGTCGTTAAACAATACAGGTTGTTTGTTCACATTTGATGGAATATTTAAAAGGTATAGACAAATGAATACGATTAAAAGTAAAGCTATTAAAGATCAACAACTCGCTAATTCAAAACTATCTAAGGTCATGTTTTCTGCCATTGCTCTTGCTGTGATGCTGGGTATTACAGGGTGTGATGGAGATGATGGTAAAGATGGTGCTATGGGAGCTCAAGGTGCAGCAGGGCAAGACGGTACTAATGGTGTCGATGGCCAAAATGGCGCTGACGGTCAAAATGGCGCTGATGGTATGAATGGCAACGATGGCGCTCCTGGCTTTGCATCAGCAACATTTATATTAGCGAACAATGGCTCAGATAATGCGGGCACTATCAACCTCATTGATCAAAATGCCGCTAAACTCACAACATTTAATACTGGTGCTAATGAAGGTGTTGTTTTCGATAGCTTAGGTAATTTAGTGCAAGCTGCTGATTCTGGAAATGGAGCACTGAGTACCGTATGCCAAGTGTTAAACCGTGCAGATGGCATGTACACCAATAATATTGATCGTACGTTAACTGGCACAAACACCACACTTGTAAATCCGAAGGGCATACATATCTCTAATAAATATGGTCTTGTTTTTATTGCTGATTTTAATGCTATGCAAGTAACTGTATTTGGTAAAGAAGCTGCAGGCGATGTAGCACCATTAGCAACAACGGTAACTGATGCAACACCATGGGATCTTACGTACGATGAAAATAATGATCGTCTTTACGTCGCACTAACTAATGGTGATGTTGCTGTTTACGACAATTATGTAATGGGTGGTTTTACTGCAACACCAACTCGAACCATTACACCAAGTGATGAAACTGGTACAAAAATTTCAGTCAATATTCATGGTATTGCTTTAGATATGACTAGTAACAAGCTTGTGCTGTCTGATGTAGGTAGTGCATCTGATGCAACAGATGGTGCACTCTTTGTCATTTCAAATGCTGCTCAAGCAGATGGTATGGTAGCGGTTGACCGTCATATAGCAGGTCCAATGTCTATGCTCGGTAACCCTGTGGATATAAGTCTTACTGGCAGCGACTTGCGTGTGGCTGAAAAATCAAATGATGCAGTTTTAGTATTTAGTAATATATTTGCAGGCGAAAGTGGTGATGTATCACCAGATCTCATCACGCCAACAACAAAACCTGAATCAATAACAGAAACCGTTATGCATAATAATATGCAAGATAGCTCTGATAGTATTATGGTTAACATGCCCCTGCTCGGTGTAGCTGTAAGTAGTAACCCAGGAACAGTAGGTCCAACAACAGGTCAAATTAGTCGTTTAAACGCACCTTTAACAGCCGAACTGGCAACGTATAATGCAAATCAAACAATTGAAAGTGTGGCTTTTGATAAGTCTGGCACTAGCTACGCAACATTTGATGATGCAGTTACATCGATGGGTGGTATCGTTATTTCAAACAAGGTTGCAACACAGCGTAACGGCGAAAGTTACGCAACCAACCAAGATAGAACAATCATGGGAGCAAGTACTGGTATTATCTCACCAAAAGGTATTGATATAGCTTCAGATACAGGCATGATTTTTGTTGCTGAATTTAATGCAACAACGCCTGGTGTTCTCATTTTCTCTAGCTGCGCAACAGGTGATGTAAGCCCATTAATGACCCTAAAACCCAGTGCTAGTGCACGCCCTTGGGATGTAGACTATGATCCATCAACTGACAGGGCATTTGTTGCACTTACCAATGGCACAATTGCTGTTTTTGATGAAGTGAAAAGCAAGTGGATGTCAGGTATGACAACCATTACAGGTGAAGATCGTTTAATTACCCCTGCATCGGGCGGCACTGCATTTGCTGCACCAACCAATATTCATGGTATTGATTACGACCCATTAAGTGACTCACTAATAGTTTCTGATGTTGGTTCTGCAGCCGATGCCACCGACGGGAAAATTTATGTGATTAATAGTGCCGCTATGGCCAGTGGTTTAACCAATGTAAGTGTAAATATCGCAGGTCCTGCAAGCCAATTAGGTAACCCTGTCGATATTATGTATACGGGTAATGATTTATATGTTGCCGAAAAATCAAATGGCCTAGTTATGCGCTTTGATAATATTTTAAATAGCCCTAGCGGTGACATTGCAGCAACGGTGAGCTACTCCTTTACCGCCCCAGAGTCTGTGGCTGTTTTACCAGCTTGGCTTAAACACTAACCATCAAAAGGTGTTTAGGTAACGAACGCCTCTGTTGGCCTCCAATGCCTTATCTAGCCCTAGGTAAGGCATTTTTTATATCTGCTCACTTAGTTTAGAGAGTATTAACGCATCCAAATTTTAATATCGGCTAAACCATTGGCTTGCAGTGCGCTGAGCTGCTGATCAACATTGTTGCTTTGCTCGAACTCAAAAGCATCTAATTGCTCATCAAAGGTAATGTTTGCTACACCATCGCCACCGCGCTTTTTAACTTGATGCAGTGCGATATCGGCAAGGTTAACTGAGGTTTCCCAACCAATAACTTGGCCACCCAGTAAAGGTAACGGATAAAAAGACCAACCAATCGACGCAGTGATAGTGGTCGACTGCCCATTCGGTAATCTAAATGGGTTTGCTGCAATTGCTTCACATAAATCGGCCACATAATTGTCTATTGCTGTGCGTTTGAAATCACGTAGTAAGAGTAAAAACTCGTCACCACTCCAACGCGCAACATAGTCAGAACCTTGAGTACGGCTATTCAACAAAGTCGCCATTTGCTGTAAACAGCTATCGCCTGCAAGTGGGCCATACGCATCATTAATGCGGCTGAAGTTATCAAAGTTTATTATTAATAGCACTAGCGACTTACCCTGCGCTTGCAATGACTGTGAGTTACGCTGGAAGTGTTCGATATCTTTAGGGAGCTGATCAAACAAGAAGCGACGGCTACGTAAGCCTGTAAGCTCATCTGAGTGACTAACTAGCTTAAGCTGTGAGTTCACTTGGTTAAGCTTATCGTTAGCTTCTCGAAGCTCTACGGTACGTTCTGTTACTAAGCTTTCAAGGGCTAATTGCTTACGTTTCTCTTGCGCTCTAAATACCCAAAACACGAGGTAGAACAGTAAAATAAAGCTGCTGGTGATCAAGAGTCTAAAATAAATAGTCTCATCAAAACGACGCGGCACTACAAAGCTGTACTCGGTACGACGTGCTTTTTGCCAATCTTCACCACGACGCTTTGCTTCAAGTTGGAACAAAAACGACCCCGGCGGTAAGTTGGTATAGATTGCCTCACGACGAGTATTGGCATAACGCCAGTCACTGTCTAAGCCACTTAAACGATAACGGAACTCGATACTTGAAGGGGCATAATAATCAATCGCAGTGTATTTTAATGTTACATCGCGTTCATCAATTTGTAGCTCTGGCTTACTGCCTAAAGTAGCTGTACTTAAATGACGAAGCGGCGTGATCAAGCTTTCAATGCGAGGCTTAAGTGCTTGTACACCAAACAGCTCAACGCTCTTTGGTATTTCTACCACACCTTGCAGACTTGGGTACCAAATAGAGTTGCCTGTGTCTGCTACAGCATCATGGCCAAGGCCAGCACAACATTGACTGGCTTTACCATCAAGTTGACGGTCAAACGATGAGATCACTTGTTCTACTTTTAAACTTTCGATATCAGTACCAAACTGCTCTACAGGCATACGGTATACGCCTTTCATAGTACTGACCCAAATACGTTTTAATTGCTTGTCGTAAACTAGACTGAAAATAGAGCCATACGGTAGACCATCGGTGGCATCTAACTGACGCCACTGCCCTTTGGTACTGCGATAAAATAAGCCATCGTTAAGTGAACCAATTAATATTCCCACTCCTTCGATATTCAAAATACTGGTGACGTAAGCACTTTCTAAACTAGTTTGGTCGCCAATTTTTTCAATCCCGCGGTCGGTAAAGTAATAAGCTCCTTTACTGGTACCTATTAAGCCAAAATTTTGCTCATCATGAACATAAGTAATAAATTTGCTGCTTAAGAAGGCATTGTATGCAAAAGGTGTTAAACCACCATAACTTAAGCGGTACATACCGCGGCCAGTACCGAGCCAAAATCCACCTTTGCTAGAACGGCTAATTGCAAATACTGGGTTATCGCGCAGCGCTCGCCCAGGCACCGTATACAGGTTTTGGTTTTCGTAATAAAACACACCGCGGCCTGTTGCGATGTACAAACGATCACCATCAAATTGTAAGTCGTGCACTGCTGCTCGACCAAACTGATTACTCGGAATTTGATTTACAAAATTCTTGTTGTAGTCGAAGTAGCCAACACCGCTACGGTTAGCCACCCATAATTTGCCATCAGGTGCTTGGCTAATCGCCATCACCGCTTCGGTCATATTTGAGATAGCTGAGTGACGTTCAATACGCCCTTCGTGAGCAAGCCATAAGCCTTCACTGAAGCTTGCCAGCCAAATGTTATTTTGATTGTCACGGAAAATATCGGCAAACCAAATGCTTTGATCGAGCTGGCTAGGTTCAACCCATTGCCAATCTCCTGAATTATTACGGAATAATAAGCGTCCATAAGTAGAGATCCATAGCGCGCCATCGGAGTCGCTCATAAACTTATAAACGGCAGAGTTACTGGCATTTGGCAGTGGGAATGGACGCAGCTCGTCATCTAAATCAAGAAAGTAGGCACCAAGCTCTGAGGCAAGATACAAGTTACCTTCAAGCCACGCCATGTCATGAATAATGGTTTGCGCTAATCGTTCAGGTAGTGAAACCTTGGCAGTCAGCTCTAATCGTAATTTCGCAAAATCAGAAGAGGTATTAGTTAAACGCAATAAGTGACGCTCATTAACCAGCCAAATGCCTTCTGGCGACAACGCCATTTGGCTCACTGAACCCACAATTTGCGTAATAGCAGTGGCATTCGAGACCGGTACAATTAACGCGGAGTTTTGATTGAGTGTGACTTGATTTCGAGCAACATAATAAAGGCCATTCGCTGCAATCCAAATACTGCCTTTGGAATCTTCGAGAATATCGCGCACCGGACCTTTAACGTTAAAGGTTTGCGACATCATGGTTTTAGGATCAAGTGTTACTAAACCATTCTTGGTACCAACCCAAAGTAACCCTGTGCTATCGACTAGTAATTTATTGATACCATTACTTGGCAGGAAGTCGCTGTTTTGCGTATTGAAGTTAGTGAACGTATTACCATCAAAGCGGCTTAAGCCAAACTGAGTACCCAGCCACATATAGCCTTGCTCATCTTGAGCAATACTTTTTAATGATTGCGATGGCAAGCCATTTTGGATGTTCCACTGTTTGACGACGTAGTCAGTAATAGATGCAAACGCAGGCATGCTGCAAAGCATCAACAAACAGACAACTAGAAATCGCATCATATACTTGCCACCAAGTAACACTTAACTCATCGTTTAAAAAGGCAAATAGCCTGCTTTAAACAAGGCTTGAACACAAATTAATGAAAAAACACCTGCTAAAATATCATCAGCCATGATGCCCAAGCCCCCGTGTAAACGTCTATCTAAAATTCTGATAGGACCTGGTTTAGCGATATCAAAAAAGCGGAACAATAAAAAACCAACCAACAGTGACTGCCAACTCAGTGCAGCACCAATCATGGTGATATAATAACCAGCAACTTCATCCCAAACAATGGCTGGATGATCATGCACCCCTAAGTCATCTGCTGTTTTACCACATGCCCAAATACCAAACACACTGATCACGACAGCAAATACAATTTGTAGCCAAAGCGGAAAATACATTGTGGTGAAAATAAATGGCAAGGCAGCAAAGGTACCAAATGTGCCTGGCGCTTTAGGGGCAAGGCCTAAGCCAAAACCCAAACCAAAAAATTGGTGTGGGCGTTTTAAATTGAATAAACGGTTACTGCTCAAACCGGCTCCTTCGCGAAGTGCTGAAAGCCCTTACCTTGATAGTTAAACTTTTCACCATCAAGTAATAGCTCAATCTCACCTTCGCCACTTTTAATTTGACCCACACAACTTGCTTCAACACCATATTGGCGCAGTTTCATATCAACCATGCTTTTATTGCTTTCAGGCACAGTAAACAGCAACTCGTAATCGTCACCGTAATTTAAGATATAATCAAACTGCTCGGCACGTGGAATCGACGAATTTAATGCATCAGAAACAGGCACTTTATCGACATTGATCACTGCACTAACTTGCGATAGCGCTAAAATATGGCCTAAATCTGCCAACAAGCCATCAGAAATATCGATAGCCGCAGAGGCAGCGCCTCGCAAAACCTGACCGGCTGCAACACGTGGCGTCGGATAATCAAAACGATTATTTAAATAGCTTAAGTGTTCAGGGGCGATATCGAGGCCTTGTTTACGGGCTTCTATGGCTACACCAGCATCACCTAACGGACCTGTTACATAAATCCAATCGCCAACTTTAGCACCGCTACGGCGCAGTGCTTTGCCTTCAGGCACGATGCCTTTAGCACAAATCGTAATAGTTAAAGGGCCTTGAGTGGTATCACCACCAATGATTTGCACATTGAAGTACTCTGCAATTTCATGCATGCCTTCAGTGAACTCTTCAAGCCACTCTATATTTGCTTCAGGCAAAGTTAGGCCTACCGAAATCCACGTAGGTTCAGCGCCCATTGCCGCAAGATCACTTAAGTTAACAGCTAAAGCTCGATGCCCAAGAGCACGCGCAGAGATGTCATCAAAAAAGTGTACGCCCGCAACTAAAGTATCTGTTGTTACCGCCAATTGACAGTTTTCAGGCACAGTTACTAAGGCACAATCGTCACCAATACCTAGGTTCACATCACGGCGAATAATGCCACGGCCCTTAAAGTAACGATTGATTAATTCAAATTCCTTCATACACAAAAAAGCCGGCCCAAGCCGGCTCTCCTTTACGGGGTTACTTACTTACGCAGTTCTTTCACTGCTTTATCAAGTACACCGTTGACAAATTTATGGCTGTCTTCAGCACCAAACATCTTAGCAAGCTCAATGCCTTCATTGATTGCCACTTTGTAAGGTACGTCTTCACGGAATTTCAGCTCATAGCCAGACAGACGTAAAATTGCTTTTTCGACCATGTCTAACTCATCAGCTGGGCGTGCTAAATGTGGTGCAACGATTTCATCTAATTGCTTACAGTTAACAACAACACCGCGTGCTAGGTCTTTGAAATATTCGACGTCGATCTTAGTCACATCATTTTCAATTAACATTTGCTGTTCAATATCAGCAATTGGGTTGCCGCTTAACTGCCAAGAGTATACGGCTTGAAGTGCTAAGATACGTGCTTTACGTCTTGCTGCTGGTTTCACAGAGATTCCTTAAACTTAAATTTTGTCTAACACATTAACCATTTCAAGCGCACCTAAAGCAGCTTCGCCGCCTTTGTTACCCATTTTGGTACCTGCGCGCTCAATTGCTTGCTCAATACTTTCAGTGGTTAATACGCCAAATGCAACCGGGATATCGTACTCAAGAGATACTTGTGCAAGACCTTTGTTTGATTCGCCAGCGACTAAATCAAAGTGTGGCGTACCACCTCTGATCACGACACCTAGAGCGATGATTGCATCGTGTTCTTTCTTTGCTGCAACGCGTTTCGCTGCTAAAGGTAATTCAACGGCACCTGGTACGTAAACAACAGTAATGTCGTCTTCAGAAACACCACCTGTGCGCTTAAGCTCATCAACAGCACCTGCTAATAGGCTGCTACCAATAAAGTCATTAAAGCGAGAAATGACAATGGCAAATTTTTTGCCCGGTGCGTATTTGTTACCTTCAATAATTTTCATTTAATAACCCTAAAAAATAAGTTTAAGCGGTTGCGATTGCGCAAAAATTACGGCGCATAATACCACAAAAATATAAAAGTAGCCTAGTAAATCTATTTTCCCAAATTAAGAGCGAGGCTCAACATAGTCAACCACTTCTAAGTGGAAACCAGATAGCGCGTGGTACTTCTTAGGACGGCTCATTAAGCGCATCTTTTCAATACCTAAATCAGCCAAAATTTGCGAACCAACACCCACAGTACGCGAGGTACCTTGGAATTTACGATGACTGACATTTTCGCCCGCATCTTCAGCGGCAAAGGCTTTAACGGTTGCTTCTAAATCTTCAGTTGATTCTTGTTTACCTAAAATAACCAGCACGCCGTTATGCTCAGCGATATAAGCCATAGCATCTGATAAGCCCCAGCTACGATCAGCACTTCTATCTGATAATAGAATATCGTTAAAGGTGCTTTGTAAGTGAACTCGTACTAACGTTGGCTCATCTTTCGATACTTCACCTTTTTGTAAAACATAGTGAAGCTGACCATCAATGGTGTCTTTGTAGGTCACTAAATCAAACTCACCATGATCCGTTGGTAGTTTACATTTAGCAACACGCTCAATGGTGGTTTCGTTTAGGTTTCGGTATTCGATTAAATCTGCAATAGTGCCAATCTTTAAGTCATGCTCTTTAGCAAATACTTCAAGATCTGGGCGACGGGCCATAGTGCCATCTGCATTTAGAATTTCAACAATCACAGATGAAGGTTCAAGACCTGCTAAACGTGCTAAATCACAACCCGCTTCAGTATGACCAGCACGTGTTAACACGCCACCAGGCTGCGCCATAATTGGGAAAATATGCCCTGGCTGTACGATATCGCTCGGTACGGCACCTTTAGCGATTGCGGCTTGTACGGTACGTGCGCGGTCGGCTGCTGAAATACCTGTAGTTACGCCTTTTGCCGCTTCAATCGACATAGTGAAGTTAGTTGAAAAAGCTGCACCGTTATTTTTAACCATCAGTGGTAATTCTAACTGCTGACAACGCTCTTGTGTCATTGTTAAACAAATTAAACCACGGCCGTGTGTTGCCATAAAGTTGATGGCATCAGCACTGATATGTTCTGCCGCGATAATTAAATCGCCTTCATTTTCTCGGTCTTCATCGTCCATTAAAATAACCATTTTACCGGCTTTAATGTCATCGATAATTTCTTGCGCGCTGTGTAAATTCATAATGTGCCCATGAGAGTATGATTAATAGTGACGTATCTTTGCTTATTTAATAAAGCCAGCTTGTGCGAGCAAGCTCATTGATATGTCTGAACGGGAAGGTTGTTCAGCCCCTTTAATTAGGCGCTCTAAATAGCGAGCAATCTGGTCAACTTCTAAGTTCACCTGAGTACCCACCTGAAATTCTGCAATCGTTGTTTGCTCAGCAGTATGTGGAACAATCGTTAGCTTAAAGCGATTTTGCTCAACCTCGTTGACGGTTAGGCTAATGCCATCAATACACACCGAGCCTTTGTACGGAATGTACTTCATTAAATCATTGTCAGTACTTAACCAATACTCAGTTGCACGAGCATTAGGACTAATACTTTCGACAGTAGCAATACCATCAACATGGCCTGACACTAAGTGCCCACCTAGGCGAGAAACCGGTTGCATAGCTTTTTCGAGGTTAACTGTTTGCCCTTTTTTATAATGTGCAAACCCAGTTAAGCTAATTGTTTCGTTTGATAAGTCAGCACTAAAACCATCGCTATGTTTAGCGACAACCGTTAAACACACACCATTGGTGGCAATACTGTCACCGAGCTTGACGTCTTCCATATCCAAATTAGCGCTTTGAATACGAATAGCTAGATCGCCTTGCTTTTGTGTTAGTTCAACAATTTTACCTGTTGCTTCAATAATTCCAGTAAACATAGTGCTACTCTTTATTTTCAATTTTTGAGGCTTGCTTTGCTTTTGTCGCTGTTAAGCGAATATCGTCGCCAATCATCACTGTGTCAGTAAAGGTCAGTTCAGTGATATCACTCATCATGGTGACTTCTGCAAAGTTTAGTAAGCTTTTGCCCATATCACCTACTAACTTAGGGGCAATATAAACAATATATTCGTCAATTAAATCTTGCTCGGCAAACACCCCAGCAAGGGTTGCCCCCGCTTCGAGCCAAATATGATTAAATTGCAGTTCAGCAAGACGCTTTAAAACCGCCGATAAATCAACTTTATTGTTAACTGCTGGCACCACTTCGTGTTTAACAAAGTGAGGCCACTTGGTGTGATTATCAAGCGAAGTGGTAAAAATTATTACCGGGCTCTCGATGCTGAATAACGCAAGCTCAGGCGTTAACCTGTTTTGTGAGTCAATAATGATTCGGGTTGGTTGGCGCAAAGGCAACGAGGTTGGCATGGTAAATGGCAACTCATCAACACGGACATTAAGTTTTGCATTATCAGTAATAACGGTGTCTGCACCGGTTAAGATAGCGCAGCTTTGCGCACGAAATGCTTGCACATCTTGGCGCGCTTGAGGGCCTGTTATCCATTTACTTTGACCGTTATTTAGCGCAGTTTTACCATCTAAACTACACGCCATTTTACAGGTTACATATGGCAACCCAGTTTCCATACGCTTTAAAAAGCCTTTGTTTAAATCGCGCGCTTGTTGCTCAAGTAAGCCAGATGCCACACTAATACCAGCGTCAGCTAATATCTGCAGGCCGCGACCACTTACCGCAGGGTTTGGGTCAACCATAGCAGCAATCACCTTGCTTACACCCGCAGCTTTTAAACCTTCGGCACAAGGCGGAGTGCGTCCATAATGACTACAAGGCTCTAAAGTGACATAGGCAGTGGCGCCCTTTGCTTTATCGCCAGCTACAGCCAACGCATTCACTTCAGCATGGCCCTGCCCTGCGATTTGATGAAACCCTTCACCGACTATTTCGTCATCTTTAACCAGTACACAGCCAACATTCGGGTTTGGCGTGGTAGTAAAACGGCCGTGTTTAGCAAGCTCAATGGCACGCGCCATGTAAACAGTATCAAGTTCTGTAAACGACATGATTAATCACCTAAACGAGCGATTTCTTCTCCAAACTCGCGAATGTCTTCAAATGAACGATAAACCGATGCAAAGCGCACATAGGCTACTTTGTCGAGTTTTTTCAGCGACTCCATGATGCATTCGCCAATTAAATGGCTAGAGATTTCACGCTCACCGGTAGCACGAAGTTGAGATTTAATGATGTTAACGACTTCGTCGACCTGCTCAGTGCTCACTGGGCGTTTCTCTAAAGCGCGATGCAAGCCATTCAGTAACTTGTCTTCGTTAAATGGTTCGCGGCTACCGTCTTGCTTGATGACTCTTGGCATCACAAGTTCAGCGCCTTCAAAGGTGGTAAAGCGCTCATGGCATTCGTTACATTCACGTCGACGTCTCACTTGGTGACCACCGCCAACAAGTCTAGAATCAATTACTTTAGTATCTTTTGCGGTGCAAAAAGGGCAATGCATAGGGTTCTAGTTCCGTTTATAAAAAACAAAAAGGCCGCTTAGTAAGCGGCCTTTATGATAGCAAAAAACAACGCTATTGTTATCTTAATTACGGTTTAACCAGTAATTAAGCGTAAACTGGTAATTTTTTACAGATAGCTTTAACTTTCTCTTTTACTTCTGCTTGAACAGACTCATCGTTGATGTTGTCTAGTACGTCACAGATCCAGCCAGCAAGCTCTTTTGACTCAGCTTCTTTGAAACCACGGCGAGTAATAGCCGGAGAACCAATACGAAGACCAGACGTTACAAACGGTGAACGTGGGTCGTTTGGTACTGAGTTTTTATTTACAGTGATGTTAGCGTTACCCAGAGCAGCGTCAGCATCTTTACCTGTGATATCTTTATCGATTAGGTCTAGAAGGAATAAGTGGTTGTCTGTTTTACCAGAAACAACTTTGTAGCCACGCTCTTGCAGTACTTTAACCATAGCTTGAGCGTTCTTAACAACTTGTGCTTGGTACGCTTTGAATTCTGGTTGTAAAGCTTCTTTGAAAGCAACCGCTTTAGCAGCGATGATGTGGCATAAAGGACCACCTTGACCGCCAGGGAATACAGCGCTGTTTAGTTTTTTGTAGATCTCTTCATCACCACATGCAGAAACGATTAGACCGCCACGAGGACCCGCTAATGTTTTGTGAGTTGTTGTTGTAACAACGTGTGCGTGAGGGATTGGACTTGGGTATACACCCGCTGCGATAAGACCAGCAACGTGAGCCATATCTACGAATAAGTATGCGCCAACTTTATCAGCGATTTCACGGAATTTAGCCCAGTCAACAACGCCTGAGTATGCAGAGAAACCAGCGATGATCATTTTTGGCTTGTGCTCTAATGCAAGCGCTTCAACTTGAGCATAATCAATTTCGCCTGTTTCGTCGTTTAGGCCGTATTGAATTGCATTGTACGTTTTACCAGAAAAGTTAACGTGTGAACCGTGAGTTAAGTGACCGCCATGAGCTAAGCTCATACCTAGTACTGTATCGTGCGGCTGAAGAAGTGCTTGGAAAACAGCTGCGTTTGCTTGTGAGCCCGCATGCGGTTGAACGTTAGCGTAATCTGTGCCGAATAATTCGTTTGCACGGTCAATTGCTAATTGCTCAACAACATCAACATGCTCACAACCGCCATAGTAACGTTTGCCTGGATAACCTTCAGCGTATTTGTTGGTAAGCTGAGAACCCTGCGCTTCAAGTACGCGTGGGCTACAATAGTTTTCAGACGCGATCAGTTCGATATGCTCTTCTTGACGAGCCGTCTCTTTAGTGATGGCTGCAAATAACTCTGGATCGAAATCCGAAATATTCATGCTACGTTCTAACATGGGGTCTCCTAAGGCAACGTGTATGGTGTTTTTTGAAGGCTGTATTGTACGTTTAAAACGCACTTTTGCCTATCTTGTAAAGATGAACATATTTAAACAGGGATTGAATTTATTTCACAGTGTTTTAATAATGATATTTTTTTATTGATACATAATAAAAATTTATAGATTTAAAATATTTCATAGATATTTAAAATGTTATTTCAACGAAAAACCGCCCGATTAAATTGCGTTTTTATAGGGACAAACTAAGCTTATTGGACTAGTCAATATCAAGGATGGTATAAGTACATGTTAGCTAAACCAATATACGAATTAGTCCCCTACGGATATTTTTTTCTTGGCATAAGCTGTATCGCATTGGCAAATAATTATGTGCCAACTCTCATAGGTGTAATCTTATTTTTATTAGGTGCTAATATTTGGCGGATGCGTTCAGAAGCCAGAAGAACCGATCATTCAAGCCAGCGTGTTAAACAAAAAAAACGTCGCTATTACTATGAATTTAAACCCTTTATCATTTTTATTTCGGCTTTCACCTTGATGCAATGGACGCACAGTGAACTCGTCTCGATGATCAGTATTTTGCTGTGTATTTCGGCCGGGGTCATTCTTATCATGCGGGTTTTAAACCGACATAGTCATTCGTTACTTCATTAAAGGCTTCATTAAAAGGCTGCATTAAAAAGAGCGGCTTAGCCACTCTTTATACCTTTATTAAGCACTAAGCTAATTTATTAAACAGCTCAGTGCGAAGCAATTGATAATCAAACTTAATATCTTCAGCTAAACACTGTTTTGCTAATGCATCTGCTAGTGGTTTCGGCATAGGCAATTCGATGTCTAAAATTTGCTCTACGCTGTCTTTGAATTTAGCTGGGTGTGCAGTCGCTAAAAAGATACCTGCACTGCCATCAGCTAGATTTTCTTTCAAGCCCTGATAAGCAATTGCAGTATGAGGCTCTGCGATGTAACCGGTTTGATGAATTTTTTTCATCACTTCTTTTGTTTCTTCTTCACCAACACAGCTTGAATAAAAGTCATTATAACTAAACCATTCGTTATCCAACATAAACTGAACACGCGGCCAGTTATTCGGTTTACTTACATCCATCGCGTTCGATAGTGACTCAAGCGTATCATTCGGTGCCCACTCTTTATTTTGTAAAAAACGTGGCACCGTGTCGTTTTGGTTAGTTGTAGCGCTTAATTTCGCTACTGGCATACCAAGCACAGCACCGATCATCGCGGCACACACATTACCAAAGTTACCACTTGGAACTGAGATATGCGCTTTACTACGCTGCTCTTTTGGTAATTGAGCAATCGCTTCAAAGTAATAGCAAACCTGTGCAACTAAACGGCTGATATTAATTGAATTTGCTGAATTCAGACCAAGCTTTTGTTTCACTTCATCATCTAAAAACGCCTGTTTTACCATGCTTTGACAATCATCAAAGCTACCATCAACCGCATAGCAGTGAATGTTGTTGCCTAACGTTGTGAATAGCTTTTGCTGCGCTAATGAAATTTTACCTTTCGGGTATAAGATCACGACATCGATATTTGGCTTATTATAAAATGCATGGGCAACTGCAGCCCCTGTATCGCCTGATGTAGCCGTTAAAATCGTGACTTTTTCACCCTGATTAAATTGCGCAAGACACTCAGCCATAAAACGGCCACCAAAGTCTTTAAACGCAAGCGTTGGGCCATGAAATAATTCAAGGCAATAAATATCTTTTTCTACTTCAACTAATTTCACATCAAAGTTAAACGCATTTTGCACCATCTGTGCAACGGTATCGGCAGGAAGCTCGTCACCAATCAGGTGCGATAAAATCTTTCTGCTACGGCTCACAAAGTCTAAATCAAGTAACTTATCAATGTCTTGAATTGGTGTAAGGCTATTAGGGAAGAATACACCTTGATTACGCCCTAAACCAGTTTTTACCGCTTCAACAAACGACACCTGTTGTGTTTCATCTTTTAAATTATGTAATTGCATGTTTATTCCTTAAATTCTTTAAAGCTGTCGTGTGCCAAGCTGATCAAGTTGGCAGATGTGGCAGAAGCCCTGCTCATTGATGTAATTATCATTCAGCCAAGCTGCACACTGCTTAGCAGCTTCCAGGCTCTTACACACGGTAAATAATGTTGGGCCCGCACCAGAAATGCTGACAATCTCTGCACCAAGCTCTGGCAAGGCACTCTTTGCTTCGGCAAAGCCTTGAATGAGCGGTGCGCGATGTGGCTCAGCGATTTCATCACTCATAATGGAAAGCGCTGCGTCAAAGCGACCTGTAAGCAATAAGCTGCTAAATGCAGAAAGTCGCTGTGCGAACTCAACACTGTCGTGCATTGATAATTGCGTTGGCAAGACCGAACGCGCTTTTGCGGTATTCAGTGAAAATCCCGGAAAAGCCGCTACGTAATACCATTGATTATCAACAGGTAACGAAATTGACTTGTTCGGAATGAGTTCACCAGTTAATTGCAAGCCACCTAAATAACAGGGTGTGATGTTATCGTAATGACGACCGCCACTAACAATGGCTTCAAAATCAGCCATCAACTCGATAAGTTGCTCTTGAGATAAGTTGGTTTCAGCGAACTTATCAAGGGCTGCAAACGCAGCCACCACAGAACAGGCACTCGAACCTAAACCTGAACCAATTGGTAGGTTCTTTTTAAGCTCAAGTTTTACCGCTGGCATAGTCGGTGCAACGTGTTCTTTAAAATGAATTAAACATTGATAAGCCAAGTTTTCTTCAGCATTAGCAGGCAGTTTATGGGCATAGTCGCCAGAGCAGACAAAAGTATCTTGCTCAGCGGCACTCACCTCTACAACATCGCCTAATAAGGTGCCATCGATTGGTGCTAGCGCAGCACCTAACGCATCAAAGCCTACAGCAAAATTCCCGATTGAAGCGGGTGCATATACACGGATCATGACCAGCTCCTAACGTGTTAACGTTTTTAAAATGTCGGCAAATACACCAGCAGCCGTTACTTCAGCACCTGCGCCATAACCACGAATAACAAACGGACGAGGTTGATAATATTGACTTAAGATGGCCAGTGCATTTTCACCGTCACGGATATCATAAAGAGCATGGTTACTATCTACGGCTTCAATGCCTACTTTACATTGACCGTTTTCAATAGTACCCACATAACGAAGTACTTTACCTTCGCTTGCAGCACTTTGTATACGGTCGTTAAACTGTGCATCAAGTGATGGTAGTTTTGCCATGAAATCTGCTACAGAATCATCTTCTGCAAACCCTTTTGGTAAAACTGATTCAACTTCGATATCGCTAAGTTCTAACTCAAGACCCGATTCACGAGCAATGATCAGAAGCTTTCGGGCAACATCAGTACCTGATAAATCATCACGCGGATCTGGTTCTGTAAAACCACTTTCTTTTGCTTTTAACGTGGCTTCGCTAAGTGATAAACCATCTTGTAGCGCACCAAACATATACGATAATGAACCCGACAAGATACCGCTGAACTTAATAAGTTCATCACCGGCACCAAAGAGTGATTTCAGGTTATCAAGTACTGGTAAGCCTGCACCTACGTTTGTTTCGTATAAAAACTTACGATTATTCTTCTGTGTCGCTGCAACTAAATCTTGGTAGTAAGCATACGAGCTAGTATTGGCCTTTTTGTTTGCCGCAACAACGTGGAAACCGGCATTCAAGAAATCAACATATTGCCCAGCAAGCTTATCGGCTGAGCTACAATCTACGATCACAGGGTTAATTAAATGGTTTTGTTTAACAAATTGCTCGACCAAATTTAAATCAAATGCCTGCTCTGACACGGCTAATTTGTCTTGCCAACCATCAAAAGCAATGCCTTCGCTATCTAGATAAAGCTGCCTTGAATTAGCAACACCGTACAAGTTCAGTTTAATATTACGTTTTTCAAGCCATGCTTGTTGACGCTTTAACTGCTGGATAAGTTCTTGACCTACTAAGCCACAGCCAAGTAAAAACACATCGATTGAAGGAATGTGAGTAAAGAAGTTCTCATGGCACACTTTCACTGCGTCGTTGCATAGTTCACCATCGATAACCGCTGAAATAGCACTCTCAGTCGAGTCTTGTGCAATAGCAACAATGTTAACCTGCGCTTGAGCTAATGAAGCAAAGAACTTAGCTGCTAAGCCTTTGTGCGCACGCATGTTATCACCAACTAGGGTTACAATCGCAAGGTTACGCTGTACTTGAACTGGTTCGATTAAACCGGCTTGTGATTCTAATTCGAAAGCAGTTTGTAATGCTTCTAGAGCAAGTGATAGGTCGCTCTCATGCACACAGAAACTGATACTAAATTCACACGAAGATTGTGTGATTAGTACAATTGACACATTGTCATGCGCCAATGCATTAAATACTTTTGATGCCATACCCACTTTGCCTTTCATACCTGGGCCAGACACCGTTAACATAGCGAGGTTTTGTAAACTTGATAGCGCTTTAACAGGCTCGTTCGACACACTGTCGTTACTAATCACTGAACCTTCTGCACGTGGGTTATGAGTATTTTTGATCTCGCACGGCACGCCTGCTTTAGCACAAGGTAAAATCGTTTTCGGGTGTAATACTTTCGCACCAAAGTAAGACAGCTCCATTGCTTCTTTATAAGATAACGAATCAACCTTAGATGCTTTTTTGATATAACGCGGGTCAGCATTGTAAACACCGTCAACATCAGTCCAGATCTGGCATACATCAGCTTCTAGGCATGCTGCCGCAATAGCTGCTGAGTAATCTGAACCATTGCGACCAAGTGTTGTTAGTTCCCCCTGCTCATTGGCAGCAGTGAAACCCGGCATGATATAAATTGTGCTCGGTGCCGCTTTTAATGCAGCTTGAAAACGTAACTTACTTTCGGCCAAGTCAGCTTCAGCATCAATGTAGCCACCCACTGAAGCTATACAGTCTGTTGCTTCTAAATAACGAGCATTACTTTCGTTAAGCATACACTCCATCAAGGCAACACTAACGCGCTCACCAAAACTAATTGCATAAGCACGTACTTGGTCTGGGCAACACTTCAAAAGTGCAACACCATCCAGTTTATTCTTAAGTTCGTTTAAATCAGGCCAATTCACTACCTGACCAAAGTCAGCTTCAACAGCAGCTTTTAATTGTTCACAGCGCGCAACCAATGCTTGCCATAACTCACTAAAATCTTGCCCCTGCTCTGCAGCGCTTGCTAATGCTACTAATGAATCTGTCATGCCACCTGGTGCTGACAGCACTAACAGCATTTCATCGCGTAATTCTTCTTTGACTAACTGAGCTACCTGTTGCAAACATGCGTAGTCGGCCAAGGACGACCCACCAAATTTTAATACTCGCATTATTTATGTTTCCTCATTCCATAAACGAAAAAGGCCTGTGTTCTAGTGAACACAGGCCTATAAATTTGTTGCACCGACCTATGCCACTATCCCGTAAGGATGATGGTTGTAATAATAATGGTCGTTGCGTGATTAAATGTTTTCATAGCCTTTAGACTGCCTTAAATGTAGCCAAGCTGTCAACCCTTAAAGAAAAGATAAATTATGCGCTTTTGTTATACAAAAGATTAATGAATACCAAATTTATGCAAAGTTGCTTTCAGTCGAACAATATCTATTGGCTTATCGATGAAATCAATGGCTCCCAAACTAACTACTTTTTGCTTCATTTGCGCTTGAATATCAGCTGAAATCACTATAACAAAGCACTCTATTTTCTCTGCTTTGATCGTTTCAAGTACAGCAACACCATCTAGCTCTGGCATAGTTAAATCCAAACACAATAGATCAAAGTTTTGCTCGCGTAGTAAAGCAAGTGCTTCTCGACCATTGGTTGCTTGTTGAATATCAGCACTTAAACAGTTACCTAAGCACCGAACTACTTGTTTGCGAGCTATACTTGAATCATCACAAACCAGTATTGAAAAATTAGGGTTATTCATGAATATAAAAATCTTCGCTGTAGCAAATACAACATCTAAAAAGGCTAAAGTAAAAGACGAGCGAAATTTATAACACACTTTTATTGGTGCAGTAAGGTTAAGTTTTTTTAAAAAATAGTAACAATTTATAAATACTCCAGTAAAAAAGGATTTATTTATTTATTTTTAACCGTTTATTAGCTAACTTTAGAACTAATTGAATGTATTACAAATGTAACCAAGGAGCTATGGGTATTCTATGTTACAGAAAAGCCTATCAAAAGAATTGTTAACAAATGTGCTCTCGGTCTACTTCTTACTCACTTTTGTAGTGACCTGTGGGCAGGTTATTGCTGAATATGTAAACACTAAAGATTACATTCGTGACGAATTAACCACTTTACAAAAAACATTTAGCCGTAGTTTAACCCGTGCAATTTGGGAACTTAACGATAAACAAACCATCACAACAGCTGAAGGCTTACTCGCAATTCCTATGATCGAAGGCATTATTGTGCGCGATGATAGTGGCGAAGTACTCTCACAATTAGGTCGCTCATTAGATATTCACGAGCTATATAGCCAGCAGTTAGTGCAAGAAGAAGCGATAATTGAAGATACACCATCCGGTTTATTCGGCTATACATTTCCGCTTATTTTTGAGTTTTCGGGTAAAACAACTCAAGTAGGCGATGTAACCTTATTCTCAAGCCGAGAAGTGGTATTTAGCCGCATCATGATCTCTATTTATTTTCTAATCGGTAACGCAATGATCAAAACCACCTTTTTGATCATACTTTTCTTACTAGCATTCAGAAAACGCTTAACTGAACCACTTGCGCAATTTACAGAACAAATTGAAGATCTTGAACTAAACGATTTAGAAGGCCGCCATATCGAGATCCACACAACTGAACACAACGAATTAAAAGTAATGGAAGAATCTTTTAACCGTTTAATAGATAAAGTTGTTCTCTACCGAGAAGAACTGGAACATACTCAGAAAGAGCTTGTACTTAGTAATGAAAAACTCGATCAACATAATTTACAGTTAGAGCAAGAAGTCGCGCGCAAAACATCTAACCTTAGCCAAGCGATGATGGATTTGCAGCAACAGAAATATGAATTAGAAAAACAAAAGCTAACACTGACTGAAGAGATAGACCTTCGTAAACAAACTGAACAAGAACTCATAACCAAGCAAACTGAGTTACAGCGCTATGTTGATGAGTTGAACTTAGCACAGGAGCGCCTAGTCGGCTCCGAGAAAATGGCTGCTTTAGGCGGCTTAGTTGCAGGTATTACCCATGATGTAAATACACCAATCGGGATTGGTGTGACTGCGACTTCATTTTTACAAGAACGTTTAGATCAGATTGAAGCGGCATACAAAGAAAAAACCCTATCACCAAAAGCGCTTGAAGAGTTTATTAATGACGCCAAGCAAAGCACTAGCTTACTTACTAGTAATTTAGACCGTGCATCAGAGTTGGTTGCAAGCTTCAAACAAATTGCAGTCGATCAAGCCAGTGAAGCGGTACGTACTATTAATTTCAAAGAGTATTTAGGTGAAGTGATCCGCTCTTTACATCCAAAACTAAAGAAAACATCTCATCATATCAATTTAGATTGCCCTGAAGATTTAACACTCAACCTGCCTGCAGGCGCTATTAGCCAAATTTTTACAAACTTGATCATGAACGCACTTATTCATGGCTTTGAAGGTATTGAAAGTGGCATCATAGATATCATAATTAAAGACGAAGAAGATGAAGTCGTTATCGACTTTAAAGATAATGGTAATGGTGTATCCGAACATCAGCTAGAAAAACTGTTTGACCCGTTCTTCACAACCAAGCGTGATCAGGGTGGCAGTGGGTTAGGTACTCATATCACTTTAAACTTAGTGAAGCAAACCCTTGGCGGTGATATAGAAGTAACAAGCGAAGTTGGAAAAGGCTTGCATTACCATATTAGTTTCCCAAAAAACATGCCTAAACCGCTCTCAATGTTTAACTCATAAGCAATTCGTACTGATGGCGAAATGATTCATTTCGGCATCAGTTTTTTATTGTTATGATTGGGCAAATTTATTGAAAGGATTAGCCTAATTATGTGGTTTAGTAACCTTATCTGCTACCGTTTTAAACAAGACGTTTCATACTCTCAAGAAGACTTCGACAAAGCCCTAGAACAAGATCTGTTCCGCTCATGTACAGGCCAAGAGCTTTCAACATTTGGTTGGACAAAAGCCTTTGGTAAGCATGGTCAAACTCTATCTCACTTCTCTCAAGACAGCATTTTAGTATGCGCTAAGCGTGAAGAAAAAGTACTGCCTGCGGCCGTTATCAACGAATTGGTTGCAGAGAAAGTTGAGCAAATCGAAGCGGAAGAAAACCGTCCGGTAAAGAAAAAAGAAAAAGACGAACTAAAAGAAAATATTCTGCACACTTTACTGCCTCAAGCATTTAAAAAGTCGAGCCTACAGTTTGCGTTTATTGACCAAAAGAATGGCTGGGTTGTCGTTAACAGCGCAAGCTTTAATAAAGCAGAAGAGCTTTTAGCCCTACTTCGTAAATCACTTGGCACGCTACCTGTCGTACCTGCATTTGCTAATTATGATTTAGATGTATTTTTAACAGATTGGTTAACTAATTTCAGCACTCCTGAAGGCTTCTCTATCGGTAACGATGCAGAGCTTGAAGAAGCCGATGACAGTGGTGCTCAGGTTAAATTGAAAGGCCATGACTTATCATGTGACGAAGTAAAGTCACACCTAGAAAATGCTAAGCGCGTAACTAAACTGGCTCTTGATTGGCAAGAACGCGTTAAGTTCATGCTACAAAACGATGGTTCGATTAAGCGTCTAAGCTATTCAGAAACATTAAAAGAAGAAAACGCCGACATTCCAAAAGAAGATATGGCGGTAAAACTTGATGCTGACTTCATCTTAGCGTCAGAAGAAATTAAACAGTTGCTAGAAGAGCTGACCCAAGGCTTAGGCGACGCTGAAGATTTATAAAATTAACCTAAATGTTAATTAACACAAAGCGCGACTTGGTCGCGCTTTGTGTTTTTAGCTATTCAGTAAAAATGGCTTTGACCTCATCAAGCATATCGTGATATTCGTCTTCATTAAATAACTCAAGCGATTCTATTACGCCTTTATCTACATATGTTTGCAATGCTGCCGATTTGTCAGAAACCTGCAAGATGCCTTCTAAAATCGCACCAATACGAATAAAGTCAACATAGCATATATGCTCTGGACGATAGTTTGGATTTGCCCAGCTTTCAGCAACTTCGACGAACTCATCAGTAAAGCCCCAAGCACGCATAATTGCGCCACCTACTTTGCCTCCTAATTTTTGGATAGCGTGTGCCAAAAAACTTGGATTTGCAAAAACTTCAGGGTGCTTTTCAGCCTCAGTCAAAATTGGCAACACGCCTATGTTATAGACTAATGAAGCTAGCGTAATGGTATCTCGGTTCAGTGATGTTTGCTTATTTCGACGTAAGAAAAAGTCCATTAGAGTAATTGAGTGACATGCAACTTTAAGGGTTTTTTGCCATGCTTTATCCATATACCCTTTTATCAGCTCATTATGCGATACAAACAATTGTTCCATCGCCATTGCGGTGGCAATATTTTTGATTTGACGAAGACCAATTCGTGTGACGGCTTGATGAAGATTGGTGACTTTAACTGAGCGCCCCATAAATGCACTGTTGGCCACTTTAATCATTCGTGCCGATAACGCTGGATCATGGGAGATAACATCTGCCATATCCATCAAGTTTACTTCTGGGTTATCTGCTGCTTGCCTCACTTTTACTGCAACTTCAGGTAATGTCGGTAACACTAAAGTGTCATTATTTATTCTGTCGACCAATATGGTCAGTAATGCATTCTCTGTTGACATATGCGTGCCATCCTCTTGGGTTAGTTTGCCAAAATAAAGACAAACTAATGACTGACATTATTAGATTAGTTCTTGTTTTAGTATTGTCTAACTTAACGCTAAAGTTAAGAAAATCACAGAAATTATCTCTTTTTATGCTTTTTAATCATGTAACTGATAAATAAATATCGCTTCTAGCGCTGTATACTTGCCATGTATATGGCAGGTTTGCTTTAATGCATACACTTTTTGTTTTAATAACAATGACTCTCACTAAAATCGGGAACGGGCAAAATGACATTAAATAAAATTAGCCAAGCACTTATCTTATCAGGTGCTGTTTTTCTTGGTGCATGTTCTGATCAGCAAGCAACCACTTCTCAAACTCAGCCTGCTGCAGAGCAAACAAAGCAAAGTATTGAACAGAACAACCCACAACTTATCAATGCAGATGAAAACCGTTTAGACATTTACACAGACTTCACACTTACTTCTGATCTTAGCCACCTGAGTGATAACCAAAAGCAAATGGTTGGTAAGTTGATCGATGCCTCAAAAATTATGGATGAGCTATTCTGGCGCCAAGCATTTGGTGAGAACAAAGACGCTTTCTTAGCAAAAATCAATGATGAAAAAGTTCAGAAGTTTGCAGATATCAACTACGGCCCTTGGGATCGCTTAAACGGCGACCAAGTTTTCTTATCAGGTTATGAAGAAAAGCCTCTAGGCGCTGAATTTTACCCAAGCGATATCACTAAAGAAGAATTAAACAACGCAATCGTTGATGACAAAACAGGTCTTTACTCAGTGATCAAACGTGACGAGAAAGGCCTTCTTTACAGTGTGGCTTACTCTGTTGAGTACGCACAAGAGTTAGAAAAAGCAGCTAATTTATTACGTGAAGCAAGCAAGCTAGCTGATGATAAAGAATTCGCTAACTACTTAAGCATGCGCGCAGACGCACTAGTAAGTGATGACTTCCAACCATCTGATTTTGCGTGGATGGATATGAAAAATAACCCAATTGACGTGGTTATTGGCCCTATCGAAACCTATGAAGATCAATTATTTGGTTACCGTGCGGCGTATGAATCTTATGTACTAATCAAAGACTTGGCATGGAGCGAGCGTTTAGCTAAATTCGCTGCTTTCTTACCTGAGCTACAAAAAGGTTTACCTGTAGACGAAAAATATAAGCAAGAAGTCCCAGGTTCAGACGCTGACCTAAATGCTTATGATGTCGTTTATTACGCAGGCCACTCAAATGCGGGTAGTAAAACAATTGCTATCAACTTGCCAAATGATGAGCAAGTACAGCTAGAAAAAGGCACACGTCGTTTACAGCTTAAAAACGCCATGCGTGCTAAGTTCGATAAAATCTTAGTGCCTATTTCAGAACAGCTAATTGTTCCTGAGCAACGTAAACACATTACCTTTGACGCTTTCTTCGCAAACACGATGTTCCACGAAGTAGCACACGGTTTAGGCATTAAAAACACCATTACGGGTAAGGGTACTGTTCGCCAATCATTGCAAGAGCATGCAAGTGCCCTTGAAGAAGGTAAAGCGGATATCTTAGGTCTTTACATGGTTGAGCAATTACTTAAGAAAGGCGAGATCACTGACGGTACATTAGAAGATTACTACATCACCTTTATGGCTGGTATCTTCCGTTCAGTGCGTTTTGGTGCTTCAAGCGCACATGGTAAAGCGAATATGATCCGCTTTAACTTCTTCGCTGAAGAAGGCGCATTTTCTAAAAATGCTGACGGCTTATACAGCGTTAACATGGAGAAAATGAGCCAAGCAATGGAAAAACTATCGCGCTTAATCTTAACGATTCAAGGTGACGGTGATTACCAAAAAGTTGATCAGCTAATCGCAACTCATGGTGAGATCAAAGCAGAGCTAGCGAAAGATTTAGAAAAATTAAGCCAAGCTAATATCCCAGTTGATGTTACTTTCAAACAAGGCAAAGAAGTATTAGGCCTTTAATACCAGCCTTGTCTGATATAAAAAACGCTGCAATTGCAGCGTTTTTTATTATTCTCGTGCGACAAAACTTAATCCATATTTGCTATTCAGCTGGACTATATCACCACTAATCAACATCTTATTAAACTCTGAATTAAAATCATCTATAAACTCATTAAGCTCCCGTTGCTTAGTGAAACCATAATAGCCTTGATTCACCGTAATGATTGGCGACAGCATGATAACCTTACTAGAAATTGATAAATCATCAATAATCGGAAGAGCAGCTCGCGGGTGAGTCATCACTAAATCAACTCGATTGTGCATTAACTGTAAAAAACTAGCTTTAACACTCGCCACTTCTGACAAAGTTAGACTTGATTTATTGCGTTTAAATTCTGAACCATAATTCCAACCCCGAGTAATACCAATCACGTCTTTACGTAAGCTTGCGAAATTACCAGCCCAAGTTACATCGCTATTTTTTTTGGTAAAAAAGACAATAGGATCTTCATAAAATGGCAAGGCACTAAATTGCATATATTGTTGACGTTGAAGAGACTTATAAGGACCGATAATGGCATCTGCATGGCCTTGCTCAACCATTTTTAAAGCACGCTTTAGTGGCATGATATCGATGACGAGTTCATGCCCAAGGCGTCGACAAATTTCATGAGCAATATCAGCACCTAAACCAATCACTGTACCTTGTTGATCTTGTTCTAAGATTGCGGGGAAATGGCTCCCAACAAAGTAATAACTTTTTGCTGTTACGGAAAATGAACATAGAAAAGCCAATACGGCTATTACTGTGCTTTTCACTTTTATTAGTCTCTTATTTTTCGCATCTACTTAGCTTAGCGCAATTTAATATGATTGATTAAAAATGTGCTCTTAGTTGCTCTATTTGTTCATCGCTATATGGAACTGCCGGTAATTTACCCCAAATAGGCGCTGGCCAAGCCGGATCGGTAGTGAAGCGTGCAATATGATGAACATGTAATTGCGGCACCATATTACCCAATGCTGCTATATTGAGTTTGTCTGGGCTGAATACCTGTTGTAACAACTTACTCAGTTTGCCCGACTCTTGTAATAAGGTAATTTGTAGCTCTTCAGACAGATCGATAATCTCTTTAACGTCTGCAACTCTTGGCACTAAGATAAACCAAGGGTATTGGCTATCATTCATCAGCAATACTTTACACAGTGGCCAATCCGCAAGTTCAATGCAGTCGCGTTGTAGTTCTGGGGCCAGAGAAAACGACGTATCAGTATTTTTCATCAATAAATCCTTTGATATTGGGTAATCAAATCCTACTTTATAGCATTTTGTTGCAGTTGCCTAAGCTTACCATTAACATCATGGCAGTTTTTATTCGAGCGAAGGTACTCCTGTGCTAAAAAAAATTAAATCTCTCTCACTTGCTCTGCCAGTGGTGGCCACTGCATTTAGTGTGACTGCTGAACCACTCACACTTGAGCGTATTTTTGACGATCCAAGCTTAGCAGGCAAAGCGCCTGTACAACTTAAATTCTCTCCAGACGGCAGTCGTGTCACTTACCTGCAAGGTAAAACCGATGATTACAACCGCTACGATCTATGGGAATACAACTTAAAAGATAACAAAAACCGCTTATTAGTTGACTCTGCTGCGCTATTTTCTGGTCCAGAAAACTTATCTGATGAAGAAAAAGCACGCCGTGAGCGCCAACGTATTTTTGGTAAAGGGATCTTAGAATATAAATGGTCTAAAGATGGTAAAGCGCTTTTATTCCCACTTAATGGCGACCTTTACTATTACGAGCTTGCCTCAGCTAAAAGCCGCAAATTAACCGACACAGACGCATTTGAAACCGATGCACGCTTCTCACCTAAAGGGCACTTCGTATCGTTTATTCGTGAGCAAAACCTATACGCACTTAACTTAAAAACGGGTCAAGAAATCCAATTAAGTAAAGATGGTGGCGGTGTTATTAAAAACGGTATGGCCGAGTTTGTTGCGCAAGAAGAAATGGGCCGTATGACTGGCTACTGGTGGTCTGGTGATGAGTCTAAAATCGCTTATACCCGTGTTGATGAAAGCCCAGTAAAAGAAGCGATCCGTAATGAAATTTACGCCGATGAAGTAAAGCTTTTTAACCAACGCTACCCGTTTACAGGTACCGACAACGTTAAAATTCAGTTAGGTGTTGTAAGCATCAACAATCAAAAAACTGACTGGGTTGATTTAGGCGACGATCAAGATATCTATATCGCTCGCGCAAAATGGTTAAAAGATAACAAAACGCTTTCTTATCAGTGGCAAGACCGCTCGCAACATAACTTAGAGTTACGTTTTTATAATAGCGACACTAAAAAACAAACGGTTGCCCTAACAGAAACCAGTGATACTTGGATTAACCTACACTTTGATTTGCAATTCTTAAACGATAAAAAGCATTTCGTTTGGGCATCTGAGCGCGACGGTTTTAAACACCTTTATTTATACCGCACAAACGGTGAAATGATCCGTCAAATCACCCAAGGTGAATGGGTTGTTGATAGCTTAAAAGGTATCGATGAGAAAAAAGGCATCGTGTATTTTGCAGGTCGTAAAGACACAGCACTTGAGAGCCACCTTTACAGCGTACCGCTATTCAAAAAAGGCGAAATTAAGCGCGTAACTGAGCTAGGCGCTTACCATAATGTGGTGATTGCTAAAGATAACAAAACCTTTATCGATAACAGCTCATCAGTGAATAAGCCTGGCTCTGCGGCATTACGTAAAATTAATGGCGAATTTATCACTTGGCTTGAAGAAAACAAGTTAGATAAGTCACACCCATTAACGCCTTACCTAGCTGATTTGATCACCCCAGAATACGGCACACTAACGGCTGAAGACGGGCAAATCATGCATTACCGTTTATTCAAGCCAACTAATTACCAAGACGGTAAAAAGCACCCAGTTATTGTTAACGTGTATGGCGGTCCTCATGCTCAGCGTGTAACAAACAGCTGGCGTAGTAAAAACTTATACTTCCAATACATGGCACAACAAGGCTATGTTATTTTCCAACTTGATAACCGTGGTTCATACAACCGTGGTAAAAAGTTTGAAGACGTGATTTATAAGCACTTAGGTGTGGCTGAAGTGGCAGACCAAATTAAAGGTGTCGAGTTCTTACGCACCCTTGATTACGTTGACCCTGAGCGTATTGGTATTTATGGCCACAGCTACGGTGGTTACATGGCGCTTATGACCATGTTTAAAGCGGGCGACTACTTCAAAGCCGGTGTTTCTGGTGCGCCAGTTACTGATTGGGCACTTTACGACACTCACTACACTGAGCGTTATGTAGGTCACCCTGCAACTAACGCGAAAGGTTACGAAGCAAGTGCTGTCTTCCCGTATGCTGAAGGCTTAAAAGGCCCACTGATGATTTATCACGGTATGGCTGATGATAACGTGTTATTCACTCACGCCACTAAGTTATTCAAACAACTGCAAGATCAAGAAAAACAGTTCGAAATGATGACTTACCCGGGTTCAAAACACAGTTTACGTGGCAAGAGCGTACAAACGCACTTACACCAAACTATCACAAGTTTCTTCAACCGACACTTTAACGTTGAATAATCACGTTCAATTTCGGTAACTTAGACTAAAGGCTGATTGTTAAATCAGCCTTTTTTTTGTCTCAATGTATTCTACTATTTAACTAGATTTTCGACCTATTTTGGCTACGCTTAATACATTGCTCTTATGAGCATGACGAAGGAACACACATGAATTACTTACGCCGTTTTACAATTTTTCAGCGCCTCGCCATGTTAGTGAGTGTGGTCGTGATAGGGCTGATATTTTTGAGCGTCTCGAGTTTAACGCAGCAATACAGCTCGCTAAAGCAAGAGCAATACATAAAAACCCAAAACCTTGTTGAGTCAGCCTACTCTATTATTGAGCATAACTATGCGTTGTTTGAGCAAGGTAAGCTGAGTGAGCAACAAGCCAAGCAAGCAGCCCTCGAAACAATTTCTGCACTACGTTATGACAATAACAATTACTTTTGGATCAACGATTATGAACCCGTTATGGTCATGCACCCGTTTAAGCCAGAATTAAATGGTAAATCGCTAGCGGGCAGTAAAGATCCAGATGGTGTGTTGTTATTTGTCGATATGGTTAATATCGTCAAAAAACAAGGAGAGGGTTTTATTCCCTATAAGTGGCCAAAGCCAGGTAAAGATCAGCCCGTTGATAAAATTGCCTACGTAAAAGGGTTTGCAAAGTGGCAATGGATTGTTGGCTCTGGTGTCTACATTGATACCATTGAAGAGGCGTTCTCGTCACTTCGTACCCATGTCATTATCACCGCGGTAGTGATTATTGCCCTACTGGTTGCGCTTAGCTACCTAATTGCCAATAGCATTCTTCGTCCGACACAACTTGCCGCAAATATGATGAAAGATATCTCACAAGGTGAAGGTGATTTAACTCAAAAGCTTGATGAAAACGGCAATGATGAAGTGTCTCGTTTGTCGCGCTACTTTAATTTGTACACGGCCAAAATGCGTGAGTCACTAAAACATGTTGCCGACAACGCAGAGCAAGTGAATCAGTTTGCCCACAGCGTTGATGATGCCAGCAAAACCAATCATTCATTTATAGAACTGCAAAACGACAGCTCAACTCAAGTGGCCACTGCGATGGAACAAATGACCCATCAAATTCATGATGTCAGTCAGAATGCTGAACAAGCTGAGCATGCCGCTAACGAAGCTGCACAAAATGCAGAAACGGGTAAGCAAGTTCTTAATAAGACCATCACCGCCATTGAAACCTTGTCGCGTAACATTGAACAAGTGAGTAAGGTTACTGCCGACCTTGCTGCAGAGAGTAACAACATAGGCTCAGTGCTTGATGTTATCCGCAGCATTGCAGAGCAAACCAACTTACTGGCACTCAATGCAGCCATTGAAGCAGCACGTGCTGGTGAGCAAGGTCGAGGCTTTGCCGTTGTAGCTGACGAAGTGAGAACTTTGGCAAGCCGTACAGGTAAAAGTACCGATGAAATTCAAGCTATGATCAGTAAACTACAAACCGGTGCACAAGCTGCTGTTGATGCTGTATCAGCAAGTCAGCAGTTATCAAGTGAAACGGTTTCACAGGCAGGTGAAGCAAATAGCTCCCTCAGTGAAATTGAACGACTAGTCACTATTATCAAAGATATGAATAGCCAAATTGCCCGCGCTACTGAGCAACAAACCAGCGCCGCAGATGAAGTTAACTTGCGGATTAATGAGCTTTCTCAATCAACCGAGCAATCACTGTCGAATACCCAAGGACTTTCCAACGCCAGTGATAATTTAAAGCATAGCTCACAAGCATTGAGCGATGTAGTTAACCGTTTCAAACTCGATTGATCACAGCAATTCAAAAGCCCTGCAATGGTTTGCGGGGTTTTTCTATAACCTTTCTTTTTTATCCCCTAGTAATTTTTGAAGCCACCAAAAACACAACCCACTGATTTAATTAGACCTTTATTAAATAGATAAAAAAAAGATGATAAATAGATATTAACGAGATTTACATAAATAAATTAAAAAGGAACTAATGAGGTGTGCTGAATTAAATTGCCATTGGCATTTAATCACTATTACAAAAATAATAAGGAGCGATACCAAAGTGCCTTCAAGAAACATACACCCCAAAAAGAACACACACTTAAAGCGTACTATGTTAGCTGCAATTTGCACTTACTCGCTACTCGGAGTAACTAATCAAGCGCTGGCAGATACAACTCAAACAAAACAAATTCCATTACACTTTATAGTTGCAGCAACCGATAAAGATGGCGCTAATGCCAAAGTTGACCAAGCCACTATTGAGCAATCAATTGAAAACTTAAATTCACATTATCAAGGTACAGGTTACTCATATCACTATAAATCTACTGACTTCGTAACCAACGAAGAGATGCCTGGTTTTTATGACGACGATTACTCACCAGACAATAGAGTGTTATTTATTGAGCCTTATTTTGATAAATCAGCTTTAAATGTCATGGTCGCAGACTTTGATGGCGTCAATGGTAATGCGTTTTTTCCTTACTTTGGCGTAGATGGTGTGTTAATTGATACAGAAGATCTTGTTACAACGACACTCGCACATGAAATCGGCCATAACCTCAGTTTATTGCATACCTTTGCCGATGGTGATGATGAACCTATTTCAGTGCAAATCGGTGAACGTGGCTACTTGTACGGTGACCAGATAATCGACACCCCTCCTTCTTTTGATGACTTAGATGATGATATTGAAAATTGCGAATACACAGGCTCTGCCGAAGATGAAGAAGGTACTCCCTACGCCCCTGATGCCAAAAACATAATGAGCCAAGGAAAAAATACCTGCCGTACGCACTTTTCTGCACAACAAATAGACCGTATGCAGTACGTTTTGCAAAGAGATAAATACCATCTTTTTAATCAATTTGGTGAAGGTAGAACCGTACCAAACTGCGAAAACTCAATTATAGTTACTCAATTCCCACATATAGATGGCTTTAATTTTAATCAAGAAATAGCGCAGCCATGGGTTCAAGATGTAGCTAATAACGGCTTCTTTTTTAGAACCTCACCTGATTCAAATTCAAGCAGAACAGGTGCTGATGAACCCTTTGAGGGGCACAGCTATTTACAAATTGATAGTAGCAAACGGGATGACACTGATTTTGATGACATTGTATATGCCAAAAAAGGTGACAAATTAAACTACTTAAGCCCTTGCTATGACTTGAGCTTCATCGAAAAACCGACATTGGAGTTTTACTTCAATATGCACGGCAAAGATATGGGAACTAGTATTATCGAGGTATCCGCCGATAATGCGCAAACGTGGGCTGAGTTATGGCGAAAAGAAGGCCAACAACACTCCGACGGCGACATTTGGGAAAAAGTGACGGTTGATCTATCTAACTACAGAACAACTCCCGCACAGCTGAGACTAAGTCATATCATAGAAGGTGAAAAAGGTGATGCGTCATTTGATCTTTTCACTGTTTCGGGCACTCAACCTCAGCAAGATTATGAATTTAATAGTAATACTCTCAATATAGCCGAAGACGAAAATGAAGTAACATTCAAGGTCATTAAAAACTCTGGCTTAGATAGTAGTTCGAAAATACGAATTTACACCGAAGACGTGGATGCTATTGCTGGAGAAGATTATACAGCACTTGATGAGACCCTTACTTTTTCGAGCCAAGAAACTGAAAAAGAACTAGCTATAAATATATTTGATAATAATGAAGTTGATGGTTCTCGCTCTTTTAATATCAAACTAGCATCTGATGAAAGTGACATAATCTTCAATGAATCAATTGTAACGATTGAAGACAACGATGTTGATTTCAGCTATGAATTAGACATTTCAGACACACAAATATCAGAAAATAGCGGCCAACTATTAGTTGGTATAATCAAATCCGATCCAACCGATTTTGAAACAAAAGTTCGTATAAAAACGACGGATGATAGCGCGGTCGGCGGCACTGATTTTACAGCTCTTGATGAAGTACTTACCTTTGCTCAAGGCGAAACACAAAAAGACATTACGATCGACATTATTGATAATTCAGAGGTAGATGGCTCAAGACGCTTCACTCTCGTATTAGAGTCTGAATCATTCAATGAAAAATACGCTGATGAAGTAATCACAATCACCAATGAAGATGGTATTCCAGAGCATGCAACCCCAGATGATAAAGCAAGCGGCAGTGTATCAGGTTACTTTACACTAATGCTCGGCGCACTGTGCTTTATTCGTAGAAACCGAAAGAAGAACATAAAAGACTAAACCTGACCAAGCATAGGCTTTAGAGCACAGGGTTGTGTCTAAAGCTTATGCTTTTTAAACTTACAACTTACAAACAATAACGAGCGAATAAGCTGCTTACTGTTGCGGCGGTAGGCTTACCATGTTGCCAATCACCACCTTCTACACCACTGCCTGCGATATCCATATGAACATACGGTAATGGTTGCGCTGATTCAGTACCATGCTTATCTAAACCACCAACAATCGCTAAGAATGCCATCGGGAACTGATGACCACGTGCAGTTACAGCAGAAGCTGCATTGTTACTTGATAGTACGTCATCAGCTAATGTGCGAGGGCGAATGAAGTCATAATCTTCACGGCGGCTACGAGATACTTCTGCGCCATCTGCCCATAAATCGCCTAAGTCAGCAATTTGGCGCGAAATTTTCGCCGCGCGAGCTGGACCATTTTCAACATACGCACTGTAAGGACCCATAGCACGTGCTGCGTGGCCTGTTAGTGTTGCAACAGTGAATAGCTCTGGATTCACTTCGTTTAAAGCGCGATCTTTCATTTCGCTTAGTAAGTCGCCCATAGCTAAACGGCCTTCAGCATCTGTGTTACCGATACGAACACGTACACCTTCGCGGCTAGTAATGATTTCATCAGGAACAAAACAATCAGAACCAATTGAGTTACGAACTACGGCTAAGTAAGCAATCACTTTTACGCCTTTTGGTGCAAAGTCAGCCACTGATTTCATAAAGCCAGCAACCGAAGCAGCACCGCCTTTATCACGGCTCATACCTGCCATAAAGCCACCCACTTTAAGGTCTGCACCACCGGTATCGTAAACTAAACCTTTACCAACAAACATTAAGGTACGCTCAACATCGCCTTCAGGCACGTATTCTAGTTTTACAACACGTGGGTGATGACGCTCAACAGCATAAGATGCGCGCGCTACGGTGCTCATCATTGGGTAATCTTTATCGATAGTGTTGATATCTGAAATCACTTCAACAGACACCTTACTACCAGCAAATAACTCAACGCAGTAGTCTGCAAAACGAGGTGGTGCCATACGCTCAGGCTCTGTACCACATAAATCACGTGCAGCGTATTGACCTGCAGCAATAGCATTAAGCGCTTTGCTCATTGCCTCGTCTGCACCCACAAGGCTAATTTGGCTAATTGGTTCAATCGCTTGGCCGTGGAACTCACGTGCCTCAAGTGGTTGCCAAAGCGCTTGGCAAGCACCTAAATAAGCCACTTCAAGGGCATGCTTGTAACGGCTATCTTGATTTACGTTAGCAAGTAAAATTGCAGGCTGAGTGCTACCCGATGCTTTCGCTTCTAGTACACCTTGCTTTGCTGCATCAAAGTAACGACGTACATCATCATAATCACGGTTCAGAGGGCCTGTAGGCGCTAAAATAACGCGTTTAGAGTCAATTACAAGTAATGTCACTTGTTTGCCAATACGTGCGTCTACAGCTTGTTGATCGCTAATAGCTTGACTTAAGCTTGCGTCTGCTAAAGAAGAAAAATCATCACCGATAATAATCAATGCATCGTGATTTGCATCCGCTAGTTGAGGGGCTGCAACTGCATGAGGGTATGCCATAAAAAAGGTCCTGCTGTTAAAAACATAGGACCTTATTATCATTGATTTAGGGCGCTATTGCCAGCCAAGTAAGATAGCTTACTATAAGGCTGGCAAGCTAAGTTTACTGCTCTGTAATGTGTGCTGAGTCTTTACGATGCTTAACAATTACAGACCAAGCTTCAAGCATAACCAGTACGCTCACAACCAGTACTAACAAATCAAGTGTCACCAGTAACCAGTTACCTTGTTGATAGTACTCGCCCAATTTAATAACCCCAGCAAAGAACGCCATAACTAATACAAAACTCATTGGTATAAGCGTGTATTTAGCTGGACGATTCGCTTTAATTAACATTACCGAAATCACCAGTAAGGTTAAGCTTGCTAAGATTTGGTTAGTCGAACCGAATAACGGCCAAATGATCATACCGCCGCTACCGTCAGCGCCACCAGCTCCAAAGGCAAGCAGTAAACAGCTTAGAACTGCAATAAGTGTAGCTACAATACCATTACGAATGATGCTGATATTATAAATATCTCCCCACTCTTGGATGATATAACGCTGCAGGCGTACGCCAGAGTCCATGGTAGTCCCCGCAAACAAGACCACCATTACGGCAAGTAAGGTTGAAGCTACCTCTTGCGAGATACCCCAACCACTTTCAATTAAGTTAGCGCCACCATTAATAAAGGCGCTCACACTACCGGCGCCTAAGTGACTGTAAATTTCGTGCCATTCTTCAGGTGATACTGCAAGTGCAACACCACTAACTGCAACGAGTGTAATAAGTGCAAGCATACCTTCACCTACCGCACCTAAGTAACCCACAAAGCGACCATCAGTTTCTTTGTTCAACTGCTTAGAGCTGGTACCTGAAGACACAATACCGTGGAAACCCGATACCGCACCACAAGCTATGGTCACAAATAGCAATGGAATAATACTTGGTGTATCTACCGCCGTTTGCGTATTAAACGCAGGCGCTGTGATATCTGGCATTGATACAAACACCGCACCGTAAAGAAGCACTAAGCCAACCAATAACTGCATACCGTTGATAAAGTCACGAGGCTGTAACAGCATCCACACAGGCAATAATGAAGCAATGGCTGCATAGATAAATAAGATGATGATCCAGTTCGCATTCGCACTTAGACCAAACATTTCATCAGGTAATGAAATTGGCATACCACTACCAAGGTAAATGGTGTAATAAAGAATTCCCACACCAACTAAACAAAGCGGAATTAACGACACTTTACGGCGTAGTAACTGACCAATAACTAAGGCCACTACAATCGCTGACCAAGCGGGGAATACCGCGTTAGGTTGCGATACAAATGATTTGGCAATCACCACACCAAATACCGCATTCACCATCAATAGTACTAAGAACACCACAATCATAAATAATGCACGGGTGCGCTTACCAATTACGCTTTCAGATAAAGCGCCCATTGATTTGCCTTTGTTACGCGCGCTGGCCCAAAGAGCCCCCATGTCGTGAACACCAGCAAAAAAGATAGTACCAAATACCACCCAAAGTACCGCAGGCACCCAGCCCCAATATACGGCAATAGCAGGGCCAACAATTGGCGCAGCACCTGCAACAGAAGTGAAATGGTGGCCCCATAACACAACTTTGTTAGTTGGCACATAATCCACACCATCCTCAAGTTCATGAGCAGGTGTGACAAAATTATCATCCATTTTAAATATTTTTTCGGCGATGAATTTCGAATAAAAGAACCATCCGAACAACATACCGACTATTCCGAGCAGCACGATTACGACCGATTGCATAGTCATCTCTCTTATTAAGTTATAATGTTGTCTAAGGTGTTGAACTAGGCAGGCCTAGCACCCCAACTAGACACTAACAAACTTTCAAGCACCAAGGTGTTAACCTTTAGTCTAATATACTCAGCTGAAAATGCTCGTGAGCCTGACTCTTTATTCCGACACCTATCCCTAACAGGCGTACTGGCTGGTTATTACCTCGCTCATAGGCTTTGCTCATTAACTCAGCAAAAATGCGTTCGTCTAATTGATGGTGGCTTTGATCGGCACTGGTCACGACAAAATTGGCAAACTTGACCTTCACCGATAATTTATTGATGCGGTTGTTTAATTGTTGTTTATCAAGACGGCGGGTTAATTCATCCATCAAGCGGGGTAACTGGCTTAAACACTCGTCTAAATTATTTTTGTTGTATTCATAGGTGTGCTCAACACTGAGTGACTTTCGTACTCGCTCAGTTGACACTTTGCCAACGTACTCGCCTGCACACTTTTGATATAAAGAGACGCCAAAATTACCAATGTGCTGCTGCATCCAATTAACTCCTTTCGCACGCACATCAGCCCCTGTGTAAAGCCCTTTAAGTTGCAGCTTTTCTAAGGTCACCTTGCCAACGCCGGGAATTTTGCCAAGCGGTAAACTCGCCAAAAAGTCATCAACTTGATCGGGTAATACCACAAACTGACCATTAGGCTTATTTTCATCGCTGGCTATTTTGGCAATAAACTTTATTGGCGCAACGCCCGCTGAGGCTGTCAGCCCAGTGGTGTCATAGATTTCTTGGCGGATTTGCTGTGCCATGAGTGTTGCACTGCCTTTGCATGCGGTACTGTCGGTTACATCAAGGTAGGCTTCATCTAACGATAACGGCTCAATAAGGTCAGTGTACTTTGCAAAAATGGCGCGAATTTGCGTGGAGATTTCTTTATAAACCTGCATTCGTCCGGGCACGATAACCAGATCGGGGCACAGTTGTTTGGCATGATAGTTCGACATGGCCGAGCGCACACCATATTTACGGGCAATATAATTGGCTGTTGAAAGCACCCCGCGACGACTATTACCACCTATAGCCAGTGGCACATTGGCAAGCGCGGGGTTATCACGCATCTCTACAGCTGCATAAAAGCAGTCCATATCGATGTGAATGAATTTTTTCATCAGGAACACAACAACTGTTTATATATACAGTTATTATATTTAAACTTCCTGAGAGTGCAAGCTAAGAGGTTTGGCTTGTTTGTTGGTTTGGTTTTTTGCGACTGAAAAGCCGTGCGCCAAATAACCAAAACGCGGCTTCGAATAACAAGCCCACGACAATTAAAGCGATAAATCCTGACATTGTGCCCATGCTATAACAGAGCAAAGCTAGAGCAAGTAAGATGAAAAGTGCAATCCACTTTATCACCCTCAAGGTTAGTTGCTGCATAATTAAGGTCCTTTAATGTGTGTTCATTTTACTCACACTTTACGTAAGCGTGAACTTATAAATCTAGCACGATTTACTGAGATTTCTAATTTCCTTGAGCTAAAAGCATCATATTGCTAACCTAAGTTTTCTCACAATCAATGAAGATTTACTATGCAATCGTTTATAGAACAACACCCTATCAGAACCAAAATAAATGTCGCATGGGGTGAAATGGATGCCCTACAACACGTTAATAATGTGGTGTACTTTCGCTACTTCGAAACAGCTCGTATCGATTTTTTCACTCAACTAGGCTTTCTTAAAGATTTACAAGTAACAGGTGTGGGTCCGGTGATCAGCGAGAACAATGCTCGCTATAAACGCCCAGTAACATTTCCTGATACGGTGCATGTTGGTGTTAAGATTAGTGACATTGAACACGATCGCTTTATGATGCATTACACTGTATTTAGTGAAAGCCAAGACGCAGTAACAACCATTGGCTCATCACAAGTGGTTATGTTTAATTTTAAAACGGGTAAAAAAGCTCAGTTAAATGATGAGTTATTAACTGCACTTAAAGCCCATTCTAGCGATTAACAAGGATCTATTATGCTTTATAGCCCACTTGGTCGAAGTGGTATTGATGTATCTCGTGTCTGCTTAGGTAGCATGACATGGGGTATGCAAAACAACCAAGCCGATGCCGATGAACAAATCGCCTATGCGTTAGATAAAGGCGTTAACTTTATTGATACCGCCGAAATGTATGCCGTTCCACCTTCTCCTGACACCTACGGTAAAACAGAAGAGATCATCGGTAATTGGTTAGCGCGAAATAAAGACAAACGCGATGATCTTGTCATTGCCACTAAAATAGCAGGTAACGGCTTACCGTGGGTCCGCGATGCAGGCGATATTACTCGCCAAGCAGTGGTTGAAGCCGTTGATGCATCTCTTAAACGCTTGCAAACTGAGGTTATCGATTTATACCAATTACATTGGCCTAACCGTACATCACCGCACTTTGGTAAACAGTGGCCAGGTAAAGTGTGCTTCTCAGAAGCTGACACTGATCAAAATATCGCGGGTATGTTAGATATTCTTGAAGGTCTAAATGACTGTATCAAGGCTGGTAAAATTAAGCACTGTGGTTTATCAGACGACACTCCTTGGGGCATTAGCCAGTACTTGCGTTTAAGTGAGCAGCATAACCTTCCGCGTATGGTTTCTATTCAAAACGAATTTAGTCTCCTGCACGCCAAAGATTGGCCGTATTTAATTGAACAATGTATTCATGAAGATATTGCTTACCTACCTTGGTCACCGCTAGGTGGCGGCATGTTAAGCGGTAAGTACTTAAATGGTGCTCGCCCTGAAGGTAGTCGTTGGACGCTAGTGCAACGTAATGGTTTATTTAGAGACACAGTACAATCTCGCGCTGCGATTGCTGAATATGTTGAAATTGCTAACGCCTTTAATTTAACCCCTTCACAACTTGCATTGGCTTGGTGTAATCAAGTGGATGGCGTAAGCTCAACAATCATAGGCGCTACATCTATGGCGCAGTTAAAAGAAAATATCGATGCTTTTTCTGTGCAATTAAGCGATGAAGCTAACGATAAAATCGCTGACGTATTTAACCGTTATCCAATGCCTTTTTGAGCATCTCCCTGCAATATTAATAAGTCTATTAAATGATAGGCTTATTAATACTTATTCATCATTTTTACCTTTCTTCTACAACTTCATCAATACTTTAGTGTATGGTAATTCACAGCATTTAACTTTTTTGGTTGTTAATGAGTAAATACGTAAAACATATATTATGCATGATAATGGTGATAGTGCTTGTTCCTATAACCTATGCTTCAGAGCAGCTTTCTATAACTTGGCTCGAAACAGATAACAAACCTTTCTTTGTTGATAAATCTGAGCAATATCCTTTAGGTGGCTTGTGCAACAACATAACCGACTTACTGATTGAAGCAATGCCAAATTTTAAGCATCAAAAGTCACTATTGCCACCTAAGCGATTAAGCAAATATCTCGATGATGGACACTTAGCGTGTTACGCGTGCATGATCCATCGAGATAAAAAAACTAACCGTGCCACTTACTCTATTCCAACTGCAGTTTATCCATCCTTTAGCGTGTTAAGTACTGAAGAAAGAGCGCTAAAGATTAAGCAAAAACACGGTAATCCAGTGTCATTAATTTCATTATTGACTGATGCCAATTTTATTTATGGCCAAAATGATGCGCGAAAATTTGGCAGTAAACTGGACGCAATAGCTAAAAATACTAAGCTTTATGAGAGTGCTGCATTAAGTGGCACCGGCAGCCATGCAAACCAAGCGCTACTATCGCAGTTAGAGCATGGCTACATTGATTACACAATTGATTACCCATTTGTTGCTGATTATTACAATCAACAAAACCAACAGAATATTCAAAAGCTCAGCATTGCTAATCCAACTCAAAATGTGGTTTTTGGTGCCATTGGTTGCTCAACAAATGCGCCTAATAATTATGCCGAAAAAGTACTTGCAGAAATCAATGAGGCGCTGAAAAACAAAGTACTGCCGAGTGAAAAATACCAGCAAAGCCAACGAATTTGGCTCGAACAAAGCTTTCCTGAGTTTTCAACTTATTATCAGCACTCTATTTTAGACCCGCTTAAAGAGCCTGCCACTGATGAGATAACAGCTCCTGTTGATCATCCATAAGTGTTACAGCAAAGCTCGAATTTGCGACAACCTTCCCTACCCCTTCAGGCGTGCCAGTCATAATGATGTCGCCATCTTCTAGGTCCATAAAATCACTAATTTCAGCTAAGATTTGCTCTGCGTTATGCAGCATTAACCTTGTATCGCCTAGTTGAGTGTCTATTCCATCAATCTTTAGACTAAATTGATAATGACAACTGGCATTAACCGCAACAAATTCAGTAAAAAGCGCTGAACCATTAAATGCTTTTGCGCGCTCCCAAGGCAGGCCTTTTTCTTTAAGTGTGCTTTGTAAGCCTCGTTTGGTTAAATCAAGCCCAAGCGCAACCGCTGCCAGCTGTTTATCTTTAACTAAAAAGCAAAGCTCAGTTTCGTAATGTAGAGCCTCACCTAAGTGTTCGCTATTAAGAGAATCTGTGATGGCGCTATTTGGTTTTGCAAACAGCACCATATTTGTTGGTGTTTCATTGTTAAGCTCTGCAATATGCGCAGCATAATTACGACCTACGCAAATAATTTTGCTTGGGGTGAATACTTCTTTATTCCATTTCACTGATTGCACGCAAATACCTCTCATTTTAACAAATGTAAAAGACTCAATTTTTTATTTTTAGCATTAACACGCCAATTTCGTACCTAAAATAAGTAAATCCATTGGTAGAATAATTCTCATAATAACATAAACATAGATATTACCTTTCACTATAAGCGTTATTTATGTTGACGATTGTTTTACTTTCTAATAACTTAATGTAAGCGGTTACATTTTAAAAATCGGGTTCGGCGATTTTTTTTGAAAAGAAATGTAAGCGCTTACAAAAATAGACAACAACATAAAATAAAACCAAATCTGGAGATTTGCATGAACCACACACTTTTCAAGAAAAAGCAGCTTGCTATTAGCCTGTCTATGGCAATGGGTTTAAGCGCGCTAGTTCCTCACTCAGCTGTCGCCGAAGAACAGCCCGACAAAGCAAGTGATATTGAAGTAATACAAGTATCAGGTATTCGCGGAAGCCTAGTAAAATCAATGGATATCAAGCGTCAATCTGCGGGGGTTGTTGATGCAATTACCTCTGAAGACATTGGTAAATTCCCTGATACCAACCTAGCTGAATCTTTGCAACGTATTACCGGTGTGTCTATTGACCGTAGTAATGGTGAAGGTAGCAAAATTACGGTTCGTGGTTTTGGCCCTGAATTTAACTTAGTAACCCTTAACAATCGCCAAATGCCAACAACTGGCGGTCGTTCATTTGATTTTGGTGACATCGCAACAGAAAGTGTGAGCGGTGTTGAAGTATATAAAACAGCGCGTTCTGATATCCCTAGCGGGGGTATTGGTGCAACAGTTAATATCACTACAGCTAAACCACTTTCTAATCCTGGTTTGCACGCTTCGATTGGTGCAAAAGCAGTTCACGACACATCAAACGAAACAGGTGATGATGTAACGCCTGAGCTTTCAGGTATCTACAGCAACACATTCAACGATGACAAATTCGGGACTTTAATTTCAGGCTCAGTTCAAGAACGTGATAACCGCGAACAATCAATGGCAGTTGATAACTGGATCCCAGATGTTGATATTTCATCGTCTCCTGATTTAGCACTGACAGATAACAACCAGCGCGCAGATGGCGCAACCTGGTATCCGCAAAATGCAGGTTACGCGTTTTCAGACAATTCACGTAAACGTACCAATGGTCAACTTGTGCTGCAATACGCACCGAATGACCGCATTACTGCAACCGTTGATTACACTTACTCAAAACTCGAGTTTGAAAAAGATGGCCGTAGCTTTGGTGTATGGTTCAATAATGGTGGTAACGTCAGCGCAGCAACTATCAATGAAAAAGGTACTTACACGCAGGTAACTGAAATTGGTGGTGACTACTCTACAAACTTAAACCGTGGTGCAACAACCAACGAAAATAAATCGCTTGGTTTAAACATTGATTGGCAAGTAACAGACAATTTAAACATTGAGTTTGATGCGCATAACTCATCGGCTGAAAGTGCCGGTGTAGGTATTGGCCACGATGCGTTTATGATCATTGGTAACACATCATGTTCATGGTGTGAAAACCCAACGGTAAATATCGACGAAAAAATGGCTGACTTTAGCCAAGGCGAAATTCCGCTTATTGATATGACCTTAACCAATGGCCAAGCAGAAATTTTACCGAGCGATATGGGAACCCTTTTCGCCGGTGTGAACAAAGATACCAACACTAACGATCTTGACCAATACCAGTTAAAAGGTACGTGGTATAACGAAGACAGCGGTGCTCTATCGAGCATTAACTTTGGTGTATCACACACTAAAATCGATTTCCGTACGACAACAGCCTACTCAGGTCAGCTTGCTGCTGGTTGGTGGTTGAACTCTGCGGATTGGTACGATGACAGCATGTTCACTCGTGTCGACAGCTCAGGTTTACTTGATGGCTTCTCTGGTGGTGGTAGCGATAAGTTATTAAATTACTACTACGATGCTGATTTTGATGAGATTGTCGCGATTGCCGAAAGCATTGACTGTGATCATCCTGATGGCGGTATTGGCGCATGTAGCTGGCCTGCTGATGTAAACGGCATGGTGCAAGCGGGTCCAATCGATGACGACCACCGTGTAAGCGAAGAAACAACGGCGGTATACGCACAAGCTAACTTCGAAACAGAATTTAACGGTATGCCAGTGAACATCACTGCGGGTTTACGTTACGAATCAACAGATGTTACAGCAAACAGCTTAGAGCGCCCTGCTGTTGCAATGGAATGGGTTAACGGTAACGAGTGGTCATACATTTACGCTGATGAACGCTCATTCTCAAATGGTGAAGGTAGTAGCAAAGAGTTTCTACCTAGCATCGATATGAACATCGAAGTAGTTGAAGACGTTATTGCACGTTTCTCTTACAGCCGCAGCCTTGCTCGTCCTCCTGTAGGCGCGCTTCGCTCAACAACGTCATTCTTAGGTAACCCGAAAGTGGGTCAACGTAAAGTGGCTGTGGGTAACCCGAACTTAAAACCTTATACTTCAGATAATATCGACCTATCACTTGAATACTACTACGGTGAAGGCAGCTATATGTCTGCGGGTTACTATCGTAAGCAAGTTGATAACTTCCTTGTAAATATCACAACCGAAGAGACGATTGACGGTATTACAGACCCATTCATCGGTGATCGTGCTGAGCAAGCGCGTGACGATTTAGCGGCAGCGGGTGAGCAACCATCTGATCAAGCAATTCACGATAAGATCAACGAAAACCAAGGCACAGAAGAAGGCACACCTATCGTTGGTAACGATACAGATCCTCTAGCAAACTTCTTCGTATCGCGTGATAACAACATTGAAACAGCAAATCTATGGGGCTGGGAACTAGCAGCGCAACATATGTTTGGTGATTCTGGCTTTGGTATTGCCGCTAACGCGACTTTCGTATTTGGTGATGTTGAAGCAGACCGAGATGCTATCGGCTATCAATTTGCCCTACCGGGTTTAAGTGATTCAGCTAACTTCTCTGCGATTTATGATTTAAATGGTTTATCGGCTCGTATTTCTTATAACTGGCGTGATGAGTTCTTAACAGGCTTTGACCAACATGCTTCACCTATCTTTACTGAGTCTTATGGCCAGTGGGATATCAACGTGAACTATTCAGTTAACGAGAACCTAACTGTGTTTGTTGAAGGCCTTAACCTGACAGATGAAACGCAACGTACTTACGTTCGTTACTCTGAGCAGCTGTTACGTGCAAACCAATACGGTGCGCGCTACAACATCGGCTTCCGCTACTCGTTCTAGCATTTTGTTGTCAAAAAAGCCGCTCAACAGCGGCTTTTTTTTTCATAATTATGCTAGTTTGTCTACATAGCATTTGAGATGGCCTTAAACATGCAAAAGAATGAAGTAAAAAAAGTCGTCATTTTAGGTGGTGGTACAGCAGGTTGGTTATCTGCAGGTTTAATTGCTGCCCAGCCTCATTTAACTCACAACGCACAAATTACCCTGATTGAGTCGCCCGATATTGCCACCATTGGTGTCGGTGAAGGTACTTGGCCGACCATGCGACAAACCTTAAAAACCATCGGCATTAGCGAAAGTGAATTTATTCAACGTTGTGATGCGTCTTTTAAACAAGGCTCACGTTTTGATGGCTGGTGCGACGATGAAGGCGACGCACATTATTACCACCCGTTCAGCTTACCGGTGGCGTATCAGCAATTAAATATTGCACCTTACTGGTTTGCCAATAAAGATGCCGTGAGTTTCAGCCACGCGGTGGCAAGCCAAACCTACTTATGCGATCACCATAAAGCACCGAAAAACCACTTACATAGTGCCTATCAAGGTGAAGCAAACTATGGCTATCATTTAGATGCTGGTAAGTTTGCCATGCTGCTACAACAACACTGCACTACCAAGCTAAACGTTGAGCATATCGTCAGTCATGTTGAATGCATCAATAGTGATGAAGATGGCTATATTAGTTCATTGCAAACTCGCGATCATGGTACTATTGCGGGTGATTTATTTATTGATTGCTCTGGCACCCACGCAAAGCTGTTACATCAACATTACGGGATAGAGCTAATTGAGCAACACGATGTGTTATTTAACGATCGAGCCGTTGCCGTACAGGTGCCCTATTTAAACCCGCAGCAAGAGATCCTTTCTTATACCAAAGCCACGGCGCAAGATGCCGGTTGGATTTGGGATATCGGCTTACAAAGCCGCCGTGGTCTAGGTATGGTGTACTCAAGTCGTTTTGCCAGCAGCGAAGATGCGAAACAGGCGCTTAGCCAGTACATTGCAAAAACCCAGCCTGGTACCGCGCAAAATGAACTGACATTTCGTGAAATTAGTTTTACGCCCGGCTATAGACGCCGTTTTTGGTATAAAAATTGTTTAGCTATTGGTATGTCTGCGGGTTTTATTGAGCCACTTGAAGCCTCAGCGTTAGTCATGGTGGAGCTTGGCCTTAATAACTTACTTGCTAATTTCCCAACACATCGTGCTGCAATGCCGACACTGGCAAAACGTTTTGATGAGCAGTGCCATTATCGCTGGCAACGTATCATTGAGTTTTTAAAGCTGCATTATGTGCTGTCAAAGCGCACAGGCCTTTATTGGCAAGCTCATAAAGAGGCAAACTCAATTCCTCTTCAACTTCAAGAAAACTTAGCACTTTGGCAATATCAAAGTCCGTGGTTAAACGACTTTGACCGCGCTCAAGAGGTCTTCTCTGCAGCCAGTTACCAGTATGTACTTTATGGAATGAAGCAATTGCCACAATTTCCTGTACTTGCAATGCCAACGGCTATTATTGAGCATTTTAGTGCTAACCAACAACAAGCCAAACGCGGATTGCAACAACTACCCACTAACCGCGAGCTGTTAAATCATATTCAGCAATTTGGTATACAACCTATTTAATCTCAGTATTAGGAGGCCCAATGGCCAATCATGTCTTACTTGATAACATCAGCCATAAAGACCTAAAAGTGATCACCACACGCGGTGCTAACTGGGGCGACAATATTAGCTGCACTACCGTGTTTCCTAGTGAGTTTGCTAAAGTTCAAGCAAATCAACCTATCGTATTTCGTAAGCACCCGCAAACAGGTCAATTTGAAGCCCTCGCTTTATTTGGTTTTGAAAATGGTGAGAACTTGCTGCTAAACGAGCAAGGCGAATTGCAACTGAGTTACTTACCGCTAAGTATGCAGCGCCAGCCATTTTTAATTGGCCAACAAACCCAGTATAACAATGGTATTCCTGAGCAATCTCTGGTGGTACATATTGATTTAGACAGCCCACGCATAAGCACACATGATGGCGAAGCCATTTTCCTTGAACATGGTGGAAATAGCGAATACTTAAATCATATTGCTCAATTACTTAACGCGTTACATCAAGAACACCAAACAATTAATCTGTTTTTTGAGCGTTTGCTTAGCGTTAATTTACTCGAAGCTTTCAGTATTGAATATGCAGATAAAAATGGCGAAAAAGTCACAGTAAGCGGCTTTTATACTATTAACCAACAGGTGCTAAACGGCTTAACCGCTGAACAGCTTAAGCAGTTACAACAGCAAGGTGACCTACAGGCTATTTATATGGTGCTGGCATCAATGGAGCACATTCCTCATTTGCTTAATAAAAAATGGGCTCAGCAGTAATGTTTGCGGCTGCGCCAATAAAAGAATGCCAGGCTGCAAGCATTGCTGATCTAAAAGCGTTTTTAGCTGAGCTAACTGAGCCACTGGTCATCAGAGGTCTCTGCGTTGATTGGCCCCAAGTCATGGCAGCTAAACAAGGTTCTAAAAACGCCTTAGACTACCTTTTAGGGCTTGCCAATAACGCCCCTGTACGCAGTTTTAGCAGCCAAGCAATTCATCAGGGACGCTATTTTTATAACGCTGATTTCTCAGGGCTTAATTTTTCACAGCACGCCGATAACCTAGTTTCTGTACTGCAAAAATTAGCACGTTCACTCACACAAACCGACAGTGATTCACTGTATATGGGCTCTACTGCTGTGGAGTATTGCGCTCCGGGCTTTAGTGTTGAAAACCCATTAACAGTAACCGATTATAACTGCCTAACCAGCCTCTGGGTGGGAAATCATAGTCAGATTGCGGCTCACTATGACAATGCCGATAACCTAGCTTGTGTTGCTGCGGGTAAGCGTACGTTTACTCTATTGCCAACGGAACAGGTCAATAACCTTTACGTTGGTCCACTCGAATTTACACCCGCTGGGCAAGCGATTAGCTTGGTTGATTTTAATAACCCCGATTTCAGCCGCTTTCCACGCTTTAAAGAGGCTTTAGCAAAGACGCAATCGGCAACTCTTGGCCCTGGCGATGCTATTTATATTCCAGCGCTTTGGTGGCATCAGGTTAGTGCAACCAGTCCGTTTAATGTGTTGGTGAACTATTGGTGGCGACAAGCCCCAGAGTATTTAGCAAACCCATTTGATGCCATGCTGCACAGTATGCTGGCAATTAAAGACTTGCCAAGCGAGCATAAACAAAAATGGCAGCAACTCTTTAATCATTATGTGTTTGCTGATGATGTGGATTTAGCAAGCCACGTTGCTGAGCCTGCGCAAGGGATATTAGCGGATATCGACGAACTAACGGCCAGAAGAATAAGGCAGCTATTACTACAAAAGCTCAACCGATAGAATGAACCAAAAGCCAGCGGATGCAACGAGTTCGGCGAAGCATCTGCAGGCTCTTGGTTCATAATTCACTTATAGCAATCCGCTTAATTAAGTACTATTGCGGATTGGTTTTACCCTTTATTTGTACTGCTGATGGCTGCTTTGTTGCACAGCCTATACCTGTTTCACTATTTTTACTACATTGAAAAACACGTACGTAATCCACCAGCATTTGCTTAGGATAACCCGTAAAATCAACACCTTGCCATCTTGCCAAACTAACTGCCAGCCTTCTCCTAGGCTGGCTTTGACAGGCGCTGGGGTTTGCTGACAGGCACTAAGCGCACCTGTTAGCAAAATAACAGCATACGATTTTACTGACATGAGACTGTTGCGTCCTCGGTGTGCGCGCTCGTTACTGATAGTTTAGCAATTGATACTTGCCATGCACCTTCAGTGGCTAATTGCCAAGGCGAGAATACTTGCCCAAGCTGCACACCTTGCTCTGCAAAGCAGCTCAAATCTACCGTTAGTGTTTGCCAATCATTTACTGCTTTAAGCTGTTTGCTAATATCAAATTGGCCGTCACAGTTTTCACCACATTGCATACCTAGCATTAGCGGCGCATCAGCAGCTTGGTCTACCTTAATCTGCATTTGCAGTTGACCCGCTTTTTCAACGTATGAACGTAAATCCGATGGGAACGCAGCCATTAAACGAACCGCAGCCGCTTCTTTACCATTAAAGCTGATTGCGCGCGCATCTTCTTGTACGTCTTTATCAAAGGTTTTTACGCTAACAGCGTTAAGGGCTGCACGGCTACTGGTCATGGCTTGTTGCTCAGAACCACTTTGTAGTTGCAGTGACCACGGTGCTTTTACGGCACGTTCAAATAATACTAAGTCTTCTAATTTAGCGGCAACTTGTGATTTTTCGCTAAGGTCATCTGCTAATGTGTTTTTATCTTGGTAAGTTAAACCAAAGCCATATGGCAATAGTGGCGAGTAGTCATTATCACCACGGTTTTGGTTACCTACCGGGTTATTTGGCCACGAGAACGATAACTTACCTTTAAAGTCATGATTGATAGAACCATCTTGCTTTTTAAAGATAACATCGCTGATTGCATCACCTTCACTGCCTGGTAACCAAGTTGCGACAAACGCATCACTAGCATTCAGCTCTGCATTCACCCACATTGGGCGGCCACTAATAAATAGCGACACCACAGGAATACCGGCATCTTTTAGCTTTTTAAGCAGGGCTAAATCAGTTTTATTACCACGTTGGTATTCAAGGTTATCTAAATCACCATTACCTTCTGCATACGGCTGTTCACCAAACACCACAATCGCGACATCTGGCTTAGATTCAAATTCGCCATTCACATTGTATTGAACCTGACCACCGGCTTGCTCAACTGTATTTTTGATCCCATCAAAAATTGAAGAACCACCCGGGAAGTCGCTATTCTCGTTACCTGTACCCTGCCAAGTGATTGTCCAACCACCTGACTGCATACCGATGTTATCTGCGCCCTGACCGGCAACTAATACATTTGCATTTGCTGATAGCGGTAACAACTGTTGTTTATTTTTCAGTAGTACCAGTGATTCACGGACTGCTTGTTTTGCAACTGCGCGATGTTCTGCACTACCAATGATTTCTGTTTTACCTGAAAGCGGACGCTTGGCAGGGCTTGGCTTATCAAACAAACCTGCGCGCATTTTTACACGTAAGATACGTGTTACTGCATCATCGATACGGCTTTGTGCAATTTCGCCACTTTTAACTTGCTTAATAAGGTTTTCGTAAAGTGGTTTCCATGCATCTGTCGGTACCATGTACACATCAAGACCGGCATTTGCTGCTTGCGCGCAGTTGCCATTAGTACAACCCGGAATTTGACCGTGGCCGTTCCAGTCACCAACAACAAAACCATCAAAACCCATTTTATCTTTTAGCACGTCGGTAAGTAGGTATTTACTGCCATGAATTTTTTCACCGTTCCAGCTGTTGAATGACGCCATTACGGTTTGCGCCCCCGCACCTAAGCCACCTACATAACCTTGCGCATGAATATCAAATAACTCTTGCTCAGATGCCGTGTTATTACCTTGGTCATCACCGCCTTCTGTGCCGCCATCACCTAAAAAGTGTTTAACCGTACTGATCACACGTTTATCAGATAAAAAGTCGTCATCAACCGCACCTTGCAACCCCTTAACAATGGCTGCTGAATACGCTTTTACAATTTCAGGGTCTTCAGAATAGCCTTCATAAGTTCGGCCCCAACGGTCGTCACGAACAACAGCCACAGTTGGTGCAAATACCCAGTCGATACCAGTTACCATCACTTCTTGCGCGGTAGCGGCGGCAATTTTTTCGATTAACTCAGGGTTGTTTGTTGCACCTAAACCAATGTTATGTGGAAATAATGTCGCACCAATTACGTTATTGTGACCATGCACGGCATCGGTACCCCACATAGTCGGAATTGAGCTGCCATCGAGCGACTCATCAATTGAGGCTTGATACATTTTTTCAGCAAGATCAATCCAATCTGCAGCGCTGGCATGTTTATCATTATTAGGGAATGCGCCACCGCCATTGAGGTAAGAACCAAAGCCGTATTTACGCATATCTTCAACGGTTATATCGCGAATTTCTGGCTGGATCATTTGCGCAATTTTTTGCTCAAGAGTCATATTTGCCAACATTTTCGCAATTTGTGCTTCCATTTCTGGATTTGCTGCAATGCCCGTTTCGATATTTGGCCAAATTTCTTGCTCAGTGCTCACGTTGGTCACCTTATCTTGTCCAGTACAACCTAGCATGCTGACGCTTGCCATCATTAACGAACAGAGAGTGAATGTTTTTTTCAATTTCATTTTTTGCACCTATGAAGTCTGAGTTGATACTTTTGAGCCAACCAGCGCAAAGTAAGTAATATATAAATAACAGGCGATTGGTAAGAATAACGCCATTTGCACGCCAATAGAATCTGCTAATACGCCTTGTAGTAATGGAATAATCGCCCCCCCTACAATCGCTAAACATAAAATGCCTGATCCTTTTGAGGTGTATTTGCCAAGGCCGTGTAAAGCAAGGCTAAAAATGGTTGGGAACATAATCGAGTTACATAATCCCACAAGCAAAATTGCCCACATAGCAAGGCTGCCCTCACCCGTCATAGCAATCAATACTAACAATACCGCCAACAAGCCATGGCATGCCAACACCTTGCCTGCATTAAATTTCTGCATTACAACTGCACCAATAAAACGGCCAACCATGGCTCCTGCAAAGTAGTAGCTAATATAATGCGCAGCTTCATTTTCTGGTAAACCAGCAATGTTATCTAGGGTCAAAAAGCCCACCAAAAAGCTACCAATCGCCACTTCTGCGCCCACATACACAAAAATACCTACAGCACCTAAAATGAGGTGGCGGTAACGCCAAACACTGCCTAAATCAACAAAATCTTCTAAATCTTGATGTGCCGCTTCGCTATCACTTTCTTTACCTAGTTTTGGCAGTTTTAAAAATGCAAAGATAACCGCAAGTACCAACAAGCTTAACGACAACATTAAATAAGGGAGTTTCACTTCTTCTGCGGTGGCTTGACTAACCTCAGATAGAATTAACCAACCACCAAAAATTGGTGCAACCGTGGTTCCTAACGAGTTAAATGCTTGTGTCATAGTCAAACGCGAAGATGCTGTTTTTTGCGGACCAAGTACACTTACATAAGGATTGGCAGATACTTGTAAAATCGTGATGCCCGAGGCAAGGACAAACAAGGCTAGTAAAAATAATTCGTACACATGGGCAACCGCAGCTGGGTAAAACAGCGCACACCCCACGGCTGCGACCACTAAGCCAACCACGATACCAAACTGGTAGCCAATACGACTGACCAACTTTCCAGCAGGCATCGACATCACAAAATACGCACCAAAGAAGCAAAATTGAATGAGCATAGCCTGCGTATAGTTAAGTGAAAACATACCTTTTAAATAAGGGATTAAAATGTCATTCAGACAGGTTATGAATCCCCACATAAAAAATAATGTGGTCAATGATGCCAGCGCAAAGTGCTGCTTAGGCATATCTGCTTGGCTTGCAGCAGCCGACACAGGGGTTGAAACATGAGCCATAATTTTCTTCTCTAGTTAATTATATTTATCAGTTTGTTACAGCAAGGTTTAATACTTAATCACTAACAGCAAATAGCGAAATATGTTGCAACATTAAATGTAAGCGCTTACATTTATAACATATAAATCATATTTAGCAATTTATTTGCAGAAAAATTGTAAGCGCTTACAACTGAGTCTAAGCTCTAATTTACTAAGCCTTACACTTAACCCGAAGGACGAGTATCTACTGTGTATAAATCAATTTCACTGTTACCAGATTCATCTTTACTCAAGCCCGAGTTCACGTTCGGTGTGGCAACAGCTTCATTCCAGATTGAAGGGGCACGCGATAAGCGCCTTGATTGTATCTGGGATACATTTTGCGAAAAGCCTGGCGCTATTGCTGACCAAAGCCATGGCGATGTAGCTTGTGACCATGTTGCACGTTGGCAGCAAGATGTCGAGATGATTGCAGATTTGGGTGTCGATGCTTACCGCTTATCTATTTCGTGGCCAAGGGTCATGCAGCAAGATGGCTCGGTTAACGAGCAAGGTATGGCGTTTTATGTTCAGTTATTAACGGCTTTAAAAGCGCGTAACATTAAAACCTATGTCACCTTATATCACTGGGATTTACCTCAATACCTTGAAGATAATGGCGGCTGGTTAAATCGCGAAACTGCCTATAAATTTAAAGACTATGCCGAACTTGTTACTCAACATTTAGGCCATTTGGTTGATTCATTCGCCACCTTGAACGAGCCATTTTGTAGCGCTTATTTAGGCTATGAAGTGGGTGTACATGCACCTGGCATAAAATCACAACAAGCTGGCCGACAAGCAGCGCACCACTTACTACTCGCCCACGGCCTTGCTATGCAAGTATTACGTAAAAACTGCCCAAGCACAGAAGCAGGTATCGTATTAAACTTCAGCCCAACGTATCCTTTAACCGAAGATGATAAAAAAGCCGCAGAGCTTGCTGATCAATACCACAATCAATGGTATATCAAAGCGATTTTAGAAGGTGCTTACCCCTCTTTACTGGATGATTTAGCAGATGAAGTTAAACCAATTATTATTGCTGGCGATATGGCGATTATTCGTCAAGCCGTCGACTTTATTGGCGTTAACTATTATACCCGCATACACTACAAAAATACCGCTGATGGCTGGTTTGAAGAAGCAAGCCTTACGGATGTTCGTGTTACCGATATGGGCTGGGAAGTTTATCCACAAGGCTTAACTGAGCTTTTAGTATCATTGCATCAGCAATATGATTTACCAAAAATGTACATTACCGAAAATGGCGCAGCCATGGCCGACACGCTAGAAAATGGTGAAGTAAACGACATCGAGCGAGTAGATTATTATCACACTCATTTAAATGCAGTGTGTGATGCAATTCGCCAAGGCGTCAATATTCAAGGCTACTTTGCGTGGAGCTTAATGGACAACTTTGAGTGGGCCTATGGCTACGAAAAGCGCTTTGGGTTAGTTTATATTGACTACCAAAGCCAACAACGCATTTTAAAAGAAAGCGCAAAACAATATCGCGCGCTACTCAAACAGCGATAAAAATAACAACAATCGAGAACACACATGCTGACAAAAAGAGAAAAAATAGCCTACGGATTAGGCGACACAGCAAGTAATATCATCTTTCAAACGGTGATGTTATTTTTAACTTTTTTCTATACTGATATCTTTGGTATTTCACCCGCGATTGTTGGCACCTTGTTTTTGGTGGTGAGAGTCGTTGATGCCATCACCGACCCATTAATGGGAGCCTTAACCGATTCAACTCGCACTAGGTGGGGAAGCTATCGCCCCTACTTACTCTGGCTCGCTTTACCATTTGGGGTGATCAGCATGATCACCTTCACCACACCAGATCTACCTGAGTCAGGCAAAGTCATTTACGCCTTTGTCACTTACACTTTGCTGATGCTGGTGTACACCGCGATTAACATTCCTTACTCAGCGTTAGGTGGGGTATTAAGTGGCGACCCGAAAGAGCGAGTATCCATTCAATCTTATCGCTTTGTGTTTGGTATGCTGGGCGGCTTAATTGTCAGTGCCTGTACTTTGCCTTTGGTAAACTGGCTTGGCAAAGGTGATAACGCTACGGGCTACCAACTCACGATGGCCCTGATGAGCGGCTTAGGTGTGATCTTATTTTTGATTTGTTTTCGCTTTACCAAAGAGCGCGTAGCGGCGCATAACAGCTCATCGTTGAGCTGGAAAACCCGCATGAACACGCTATGGCAAAATGGCCCATTTAAAGTATTGTGCTTTGCTGCATTTATGCTGTTATCCAGTATGGTACTGCGCACCACCCTTGCCATTTACTATGTAAAATATGTACTTGGTGAAGCCGAGCTGGTCACCTACTTTGTTACCATCGGCATGATAGGTAATATTCTGGGCTGTGCCTGTGCAAACCCTCTTAGTAAACGCGTTGATAAAAAAACCGCCTATATTCGTTTGCAATACATCTCTGCGGCAATTAGTTGCGTGGCATTTTGGTTGCCAGGCGAACAACTTGCACTTGCCTTTGCGGTGTACTTTTTGTGGTGTTTTTTCACGCAAATGGCAACTCCGTTACTGTGGGCAAAAATGGCCGACACCATAGATTATGGGCAATGGAAAACCGGTGAAAGGCTAACAGGCCTAGTCTACGCAAGCGTGGTCTTTTTTATTAAGCTTGGCCTTGCTCTTGGCGGTGCCATTGCAGGTTGGTTATTGGCATTTTATGGCTATGAAGCCAATACCGAACTCAGTGAACACACGCTCTCGGGTATCTTAATTTCATTTACCCTTTACCCAGCAATAGGTAGTATGCTTGTCGCATTTATCATGAAAAGGTATATTCTTGATAATCAAACGGTTGAGCGGATCAGTGCCGATTTATCGTTAAAAAAGCATCCATAACTTTGTTTAAAAAGGAATAACATGGCCACCATTTACGAGGTGTCGAAACTTGCAGGCGTTTCTCTTGCAACCGTTTCGCGAGTAATGAACAACAATGCAAATGTCAGTGATGCAACACGTAAAAAGGTCACTGCCGCAATGGATGAGCTTGGCTATAGACCTAACTCAATTGCTCAGTCACTGGCATCAAATTGCTCGAACAGTGTTGGTCTACTGGTCTCTGAATTACAAGGCCCATTTTACGGGCCTATGATGAGCGGCATTGAAAATACCTTTCGTAATCAAGGCAAACACCTGATTATTGCTGCAGGTCACAGTGATGAAGAACGAGAAAAACAAGGGATTGAATTTTTAATTAGCCGTAACTGCGATGCGCTTATTTTGCATGTTGAAGCAGTCAGCGACGACTACCTAATTAAACTTAGCAAAGGCCGTACTCCGTTTGTACTAATCAACCGCTATATCAGCGAACTCAGTGACCGCTGCATTTTGCTTAATAATATTAAAGGCGGATATCTAGCGACTAAACATGTTCTAGAACAAGGTCATAAAGACATTGCCTACATCAGTGGACCAGCTTGGAAGCAAGATGCCAAAGACCGCCTAGAAGGCCACAAACAAGCGCTGGCTGAGTTTAACCTTGAGTTTGATGAAAACCTCTTATTTCAAGGTGATTTCATGGAAGCGAGCGGTTATGAGGGGTTAAAAGCGCTTCATCAACAAACGCATCCATTCACGGCGCTTATCTGTGCTAATGATGAAATGGCAGTGGGTGCCATGGCAAGCGCACGCGATTTAGGGCTAACGTTACCTAAGCAATTGTCGATTATGGGCTACGATAACGTGTTTTTCACCCGTCACGTTTACCCACAATTAACCACCATTAATTACCCCATAAATGAAATGGGCCGCATGGCTGCTGACTGGGTGTTAAACCAAGTTTATCAAAAACAAACACCGCCGTTACAAACGCTATTTGAACCTGAACTAGTAGTCAGGCATTCAATTAGTCAGCAATAAGCTCGGATAACAAGCCAAGATTAATCGGTTTTAACAGCACTTGTTCTATATCAAGTTGTTTAATTCTTTCTGGCTCTGGTTCGGCGCCACTTACAATGACTAATTTTAAGTCGGGGTGGCGCTGTTTAATTTCTTTTGCTAAATCTAGCCCTCCACCATCAGGCAAATGCATATCGAGTAATACTTTAGCAAAATTTTGGTCGTCACTCAGTGTCTCAAGACACGCAGCACAACTTGGCGCTATGACAGTTTCAACACCTAAGCTTTCAAGCAATAATTGGGTAATCTGTGCCGCATCACTGTCGTCTTCAACCAATAAATAACGCGTGCTCTGGTTGGTCATTTCAGGGCTGTCGTCTTGCTCAACCACAGGTGCAGTATTGCCTTCGCAAATATAATGATTAAGCACTTGGTAAAGCAACCCAGAATCAACCGGCTTGGCAATCATATCGTTAAAACCCAGTGCGCTTAACTCAGTTTTCACCCCTTTCATAGTGGCCGCAGTAAGCGCGATAATTGGCCCTTGATAACCCATTTTACGAAGTTCAATAGTGGCTTCTTTACCGCCCATAACCGGCATATGCAAATCAATAAAAACAATATCAAAAGGCTCACCCGCTTGTTCTGCATTAGCGACTTTCTCAATAGCTTGTTTACCGTGTTCTGCGTATTCCACTTCAGCACCGGTCATAGTGATCATATGACCTACTAGGTTACGTAAATCTTTTAAGTCGTCGACCACTAATACCCGACCACTGGTTTCAAGGGTGGCTAATTTTTGTTGGCAATCTGGGTTTGAATCAAAACGCAGTACTTGGCGCTCAACATCACGAATGTTGCCCGGGTAGATAGAAAGGGTAAATTCTGAGCCCACACCTTGCGTAGACTCAAGCTCAATTGAGCCTTGCATTCGATTAAGTAGCTCAGAACAAATGGCAAGGCCAAGCCCTGCTCCACCGACATCTCGGGATTCTACATCAGCAATTTGTTCAAATGGTTTAAAGATCAAAGCTTGTTTTTCGGCTGGGATTCCAAGACCTGTGTCTTTAATACTAAAAAACAGCATTTCGCGCTCATTAACCCAAGCAGTCCAAGCACGCACTGTGATCTCGCCTTGGTTAGTAAACTTAATTGCATTGTTGATGATGTTAATCAGGATTTGGCGTAACCGCGTCGCGTCTGTGTTGACAACTAAAGGTAAGGCTTGCTGAGATTCAAATTTAAGTGTTAAGCCTTTATCAACCGCTGAGACGCGCATTAAGGTATAAACGTCCGCCATTAGGCTATCTAAATTGACATCACTGCAATTGAGCTCAAGTTTATCAGCAGCAATTTTTGATAGGTCGAGCACATCATTAAGTAAGCTCAGAAGATGCTTACCATTTCGGTAAATCACACCCAGCTCGTTTTGGGCATGCTGGTTCTTACCACTTTGCATTAGTAACTCGGTATAACCCAAGATGGATGACAGGGGCGTACGTAACTCATGGCTTAAATGCGCCAAAAAACGGTCTTTAGAACGGTTTTCTGCTTCAGCTTTTAAGCGTTCAACACGCTCATCTTCAACATCTCGTCGTGCTAACGCATAACGAATAGCGCGGGCAAAACGGCTAGAGTTCATCTCGTTTTTAACAAGGTAATCAACCGCACCGGCATCAAGCGCTGCAGAATCGAGAGCTTCATCTGATTGCCCGGTAAGCATGATAATCGGACCGCGAAAACCATTATCAACGGCCCGTTTTAGCACTTCTAAACCATCAGAGGCACCTAAACGATAATCTAACAAACAAATATCATGCTTGTTTTCGCTCAGCACACTGATGGCCTGTTCAGGGCAACTTAACCACTCAACATCGAATGTATGGGAACCTAATTGCTCTAGGTAGTCGCAAGTAAGAATATAATCGTCTTCGTCGTCTTCTACTAAGAGTAATCGGGTTACCTTATCTAACATTCTTATTCCTTATAGCAATTTGCTTAATAAAATATTATCGCAAATTGGAATTAATCGTTCTGTGGTGTTGGCAGCTCTACAAACTCTACCCAGTATTTCCCTAATGTTTGCATTAACTCGACTAAACCTTCAAAAGTAACTGGCTTAGTAATGTATGATGCAGCCCCTAAGTCGTAGCCTTTAACCATATCTTCTTCTTGTTTTGATGTAGTTAAAATCACCACCGGAATACCCTTCAAGTTAGGGTTAGCTTTGATTGCTTGTAAAGCTTCACGGCCGTCCATACGCGGCATATTCAAATCGAGTAAAATCAAGCCCGGGCGCGGTGAGCTTTCTTTTTCACTAAATTTGCCTTTACGCTCAAGGTATTCAAGCAGTTCTACACCGTCTTCAACAAAAAACAACTCGTTTAATACACGGCTTTCGGCCAATGCATCTTGGGTTAATAAACGATCATCTTCGTCGTCATCAGCCATTAAAATGGTTATTGGTTTAACTTTATTAAGTGGCATTACGCCTCTCCTTGTAGTGTGAAAAGCGATGTTTCCACGGGTAATTTAAGAGTGAAGCTTGCACCCTCACCAACGCGACTACTTGCTGTTATTTCTCCGCCATGACGCTCCACAATACGGCGACAAACCGATAGTCCTATGCCTGTGCCTTTGTATTGCGAACGGCCATGTAACCGCTGGAACGGAACAAATATTCTTTCTAGGTATTCTTCTGAAAAGCCAATTCCGTTATCTGAAATTGTAATAACTTCCCACTCTACATCAGTGTGATGAACTTCGCTAAATTCTGAAATTCGCTGATATGCAATATCAATCACAGGCGCAACATTCTCACGCCTAAACTTTACTGCATTCGACAGAATGTTTAAGAACAACTGTAGCATTTGACTCGGGTCTGCTTGAATATGCGGTAAGGTATCGAGGTTAACCGTGGTCTCAGATTCTTTTATTGCGATTTCAAGATCATCAAGTACCTCTGCAACGACTTCATTCAAATCTGTATCAACAAAGTCCTTACCACGAGTGGTTACGCGTGAGAATTCAAGTAGGTCATTGATTAAATTAGACATACGCTGAGCGGCATTTTTCATACGATTAATGTAATCAACCCCTTTTTCGCCGAGCTCATCTTTAAACATCTTTTCAAGGCGGTCACTGAAGGCTTGAATCTTACGCAGTGGTTCTTGTAAATCATGACTTGCAACAAAGGCAAAGTCTTCAAGCTCTCTATTTGAGCGACTTAGCTCATCTGAATAGATGGTTAACTCTTGCGTTCGTTCTGCAACCTTTGCCGCCAAGTTTTCGTTTTGTTTTTCAAGGTCAGCTCGGTACTTAGCTTGATTGCGTATGTTGATACGGGTTAACACAAACATACCAATAAGCAGTAAAGCACTTGTCACTGCAGTAATCGCAAATGTTAACTTCGCTTCGTTTTTAATTTGTGAGAGCTTTGCAAACTGCTCTATTTTAAAATTAAGCTCACGCATTTGAATTTCATCAACTCCAGCGCGAATATCTTTATATAAATCACGACCTTGGTCTGTTAATAACAAGCGGCGAGCTTTCACGTCTTTATTTGCAAGAGCTAGATCGGTGGTTTTAGTCATCACTGCGACTTTATCGTTTACTAAATGAATTAAACGAGCAATGCGGTCTGCTTGACCGGGAATTTCTGAATGCAAGCTTTTCACAAGCATGATCTGCGCTTGCATTGAAGCGATAGCATCATTGTAAGGCAGTAAATAATCTTCTCGGTCACTAAGAAGATAACCTCGCTGACCTGACTCAGCCTGTACTACAGATAAATGTAGCCGCTCTATTGCAGTATTAAGTGAGTTAGTATTATCAAGACTACTTTGTGTTTCTGTTAGAGAGCGAATGCTATTGAGGGCTAAAAAAGCATTCGCCACCACGATACACAGCACCACGGCAATAAAGCCAGCCCAACTGACCGCTATTTTTCCTTTTTGTTTTTGCATTTGCTTCCCAATCAATGAGTGCTCAATCTGCTGCGTGAGTGTCACTTATTTCTTGTAAGTGTTCACTGCACTGCTGACAGTTTGTAATTATTTTATCTAATGCCTCGAGTGCTTTTTGCTTAGGCATATCATTTTCTAATACGAGCTTAACTAACTCTGCATTCATCGAAATACGGTTTAGCGGTGCACGAGCATCGTGCACCATTTTTCGTAAAGACTCGTTGTTACTCATAGCTATCCTTAGTTATTTGTATTCGCCAATGCCCCCATAAGCATTTAAACGGTTATAAAGTGTTTTCGTACTGATCCCCAGCATTTGCGCAGCAATCGTCTTATTACCTTGTACTTTATCTAAAGTCGCGTGGATCAATTCTTTTTCAACTTCTTCAATGGTTTGCCCTGCAACAACTTGGTTTGCTTGGCTCTCTTTATTCACTTTAGAAAACGGTGATTCTAACGAATCAGGTAAAGTAATAACGGAGCCTTTTGGGTCACTCATAATAAAGGCACGGTGTATAGCATGGCGAAGTTCACGCACGTTACCAGGCCAATCATGTGCCTCAAGTTCTTTGATTTGCGCTGCTTGCCATTTAAAGTCGGTGCCGTTTTCATCATTAAGCTGATCTAAAAAAGCATTGGCAAGCAATGGAATATCTTCTTTGCGCTCACGAAGCGGTGGAATATCAATAGGGAATACCGCTAAACGAAAGTAAATGTCTTCACGAATAACATTATTTTGCGCAAGGTCGGTCAAGGTGCGGTTGGTTGCAGAAATAACGCGGCAATTTACCGCTTGCTCTTTGGTTCCACCCACTCGAGTTACTTTTTTACTTTCGAGTACACGTAGTAAGTTTGGCTGCATATCAATGGGCATTTCTGTCACTTCATCTAAAAACAAAGTACCACCAGCAGCTTGCTCAAACACCCCCTCTTTACGTGCAATAGCGCCTGTAAATGCGCCCTTTTCATGGCCGAAAAGTTCGCTACCAATCAGCTCTTTAGAAAATGCACCACAGTTAGTTGCTACTAAAGGGCCATCACACTCAGTGGCGTTGTGAATTGCCTGAGCAACCACTTCTTTACCAGCACCACTTTCCCCCATCAACATTACATTGGCAGAAGTTGCTGCAACACGCTCAATCATAGTGTAAAGCTTTTGCATCACCTCAGATTCACCAATTAAGGTGCCAAAGTGGCGTTTTGTAGCTGGCGTTGCTTTTTTCTTAGGGCTTGCTTTTTTCGGGTTGAGTACCCGTTCTATATCTTCTCGTTGTAGTGGTTTGACTAGGTGACCAACATTAGGCTCACACATTTCAGCCAACTTACCCTTTACTGAAGGATGCCCTGAGATTAACGTAACACGAGGCGATTGACCGATTGCTTTTAAGTGCTCAAGCAAATGTAGACCGCTGCCATCTGGCAACATAAAATCTAAAAAAACATGGTCAAACGTGTTGTTTTCAAACCATTGCTCAGCTTCAGCAAGGTTCGCTGCGGTATTTATATTGTGCCCGAGGAACTCAACAATGTGACAAACTACATCACTAAACTCACTGTCATCATCAACTAAAAGTACGTTTAACATATTTATTCCATAAGCTTTTTTAATCATTCTACGCTTAGTTCCAATAAAAATAAAATAAAGCGCGTTAGATACTAATTGAATTCAAATTACGACCATATTACTGCATTTAGTTCCACTTTAGGGTAAAAAGTGAGAAAAATACTAGAAACGGGTTATTATTGCCTACTCAAAATTAAGCTGAGCTGTACTTATTTTAAGTTATTAAGTTGTAATCATATGAAGTTATTAAGAAAAGTTATTCACCCAAGTTTAGGAAACGACTACGGCACTGTATTTATTCGTAACACTGCCCGCGCCATTGTTTTAAAAGGTGAACAAATACTACTTTTATACACCGCTCGTTATGATGACTACAGTTTACCGGGTGGCGGGGTTGATAAAGGCGAAAGTATTGAGCAAGGGCTCCTGCGAGAACTTCATGAAGAAACAGGCGCACAACAAATTCAAATAAAGCATTCACTAGGCTTATACGAAGAAATCAGACCTTGGTACAAAGACGACTTTGACTGTGTTCATATCAAATCTTATTGCTACTTTTGTGAAATAAGCGATGAATTTGCTGACCCAAAAATGGAGCACTACGAAGTGCAAAATGGCATGCAACCTAAGTGGGTGAATATATTTGATGCCATCGCACACAACGAAACCACCATGGCAATGAGTGAAAAACAGGGCTTATCGATTCAGCGCGAGACCTTTTTATTAAAGCTGATTGCTGACACTCTTTAAGTTTTTTACATTACTTTACGCAACCCTCAGCCATTGGGGCAGTCTATACTTATAATTAAAGCCAATTATGAGAGTCAACCATGAGTAAAGTAGCTGCCCTTTCTAAGCCAACCATCCTTTTACATTGGACCGTTGCCATTTTGTTTATCGGCGTATTTGCGATGGGCATTTATGTTGCTGATTTTGCCGAGCCACCCGCTAAATTTACTTATATGGGATGGCATAAATCAATGGGCTTAGTAGTATTAGTTTTTGCCATCGCAAGGCTTATTTGGCGCATAAAAGAAGGCGTATTACCTGCAACATCTGACATGCCTAAATGGCAAACCGTAATTGCTCACTTCACTCATGGCTTATTATTACTTGCGACCCTAGCTATGCCGTTATCTGGATTTATCATGAGCTATGCGGGCGGTCGTGCAATTAGCTTCTTTGAGTTTGAGATATTGAGCGCACCAGAAAAAACACCTTGGCTTGCAGATGCAGGCAGCTTTGTGCACCACAGTTCAGTGCTCATTATCGTGGTGATTTTAGCCTTACACGTTGCTGCTGCACTTAAACACCAGTTTGTTGACAAAGATGGCATGCTGAGCCGCATGCTAGGTAAGTCTTAAATAAAATTTAAGCGGGCTTAGGGTTAGCATAAAAGCGCCATAAGCCCACTAAATTACTTATTAAAAACACTGTTTCCATTACCACTGCTAGTGGTGAAAACGCTAATAAATTGTGAACTATCCAGCACACAGTGCCGACAATCATCAACAGGCGTAAGGTAAAATCTTTGCCTTGGAATGAAGCATAGGTTTGCATTAACGTTGCTGCCAGTGCGATAAAGCTAACCCAGCTATGCAATGTTAATAGTACTGCGCTAATACTCAAAAGCATAAATGCTATCATCACCCAAGTTTTGCGCGCAAAAATACAATAGCCATAACGTAGTGCTGCAATCAACATTAAGCTTGCAGCACTGAAATTATCAAGCAGCATAAAATGCACTGATGTCAGTAATACTGAGCTAAACAAACAAGCTAAAATAGCTTGTCTTTGTTTAAACTGAAAAGAAGCCAAATCGAGTAATGTGGCAATGGCAACTAAGCACTGAGATAAAATAAACATAACGACTCCTGAAAAATCAGCAGTGTAATGTTCACTGTTTTGCTGCGCCTTAACTTAAGTTAAGACGCCGTCTAATTCGCGATAAAGAAATCGCTGAAATCCCTAAATACATAGCAACATCGTTTAAGCTTAATTGCTCAAGCCAGTGCGGTTTTTGATCTAATAAATATTGATAACGTTGCTCTGGCGTATTGAGTAATAAAAACGCTTCTTTTGCTTCTTTAAACAATAATTGCTGACTAATTAATTGATATTTAATTGCTTGCCAGTCAGTACTATCAAATAAAACCAAAGGTACCTTAATAAGCTCAGCATCACGTATTACTTTGAGTTGATAGAGCGCAGGGGTTTTGGTTAACCAGTTACCATAAAGCAGTGCAAACTCATCTTGAAAGTAAAACTCTTTACACTTTTGTGTGCCTTGCGATGATGCATGTAATGCACCAAGCACCCCTGATATAATTAAGTAACCCGCATTTTGCTCATCGCCTTGCTGTAATAAAATATCTCCCTTGGCGTATCGCTTAATTGTGCATTGCCCAGCAAGTTTATTACGAAATTTACAAGCTAACTGATGGTAGCTATCACCAAGAGGAAGTAACTGAGCATCGTTCAAGATTGCCAACCTTGCATTAGTAGTTCAGTAATTTGCTGAGCATTAATACCTTCTCTAACAATAAAGCGCTCACCACACCAAAGTGGTGAAAAACCACTATCGCCTTTGGCTTCAGCTTTTGCACGTAATGCGGTCATCGCAATCGACGCATACGGAAAAGGCGGCACTTGCTCTGGCATAGCTCCTAACTCTTGCATGACTCGATTGCTAATACCTCGTGCTGGACGACCAGAGAATAAGGTCGTCAATTCAGTTGAGTCTGGCGCAACCGTTTTTAATACTTCACGATGTAAAGCACTTGTTGTCGCTTCTTCACAAAGTAAGTAAGCGCTCCCCACCTGCACTGCTGCGACACCTAATGCTTGGTATTGGGCGACATCTTCTGCCGTGCAAATTCCACCTGCTGCAATAACAGGTATATCAAGCTCTACACATTCTCGCACTAATTGCGCAGTGGTTGGTTGCAGCGATAAATCCATTGATAAAAAATGGCCGCGGTGGCCGCCAGCTTCAATCCCTTGTGCAATAACCGCATCGGCTCCATTTGCTTGTAACCAACGCGCTTCATCTAACGTTGTGGCTGATGAAAGAACCGTTCCGCCCCACGCTTTTATTTGAGAAACAATCTCTCTACTTGGTAGACCAAAATGAAAGCTTACAACGGCAGGCGTGTAAGGCGCGATAATATCTATTATTTGTTGATTAATTGGCTGGCGCGAAGCATTACGGGTAAATTGTGAGACATCGACAGCAAACTCATCAAAATAAGGTGTAAGCAGATTATGCCAAGCCGTTTGCTGAGCCAGGGTATAGTCGGGTGTTTGATGACAAAAAAAGTTAAGATTGTAAGGCTTATCAGTATGCTGGCTAAGATAATCAAGTTCTGATTTTAGCAGCTCTGCGGAGAGCATAGCGCAAGGTAAAGAACCAAGCCCTCCAGCTTCACACACAGCGACTGCCAGTTTAGCATTTTGCACACCCGCCATCGGCGCTTGAATAATCGCAAGTTCAGTTTTTAACACAGAATTTGTCATTACATATTCCTTGTAAGTTTTTCAACCTAATGCAGTTTTTACAGAGTTTAAGCTTCTCAAAGGCTAACTGAAAAATAAAAGTCTTCTAAAACAATAAGCTATAAAAAGCAAAAAATAGGTATTAGCTTTGCAGACTAGCTCCTACAACTTTGTAAGGAGATAATGATGACTGATACTGTTACTACAATCAATCCAACTAATGAACAAACGATCAAGACTTATAACTTATTGTCACTGCAACAAGCACAGAGTGAAGTTGACCAATGTCATCAAGCATTTTTAAAATGGCGCACTACATCCCATGAGCACCGCGCAAAATTACTTAATAAACTTGCACAAGTAATTGATTCTAATCAACAAGAATTAGCCCAACTAATGACCGATGAAATGGGTAAGATTTACCAACAGGGCCTTCAGGAGGTTGAGCTTTGTGCAGCAATTTGTCGTTATACCGCTGAGCAGGGACCAAAAGTGCTTGGCGATGAAAAGCGAGATATGCAAGACGGACATGCAATTATTAGTTACCAACCAATTGGTGTAATACTTGGTATTCAACCATGGAACTTCCCGCTATATCAAGTCATTCGCTATGCTTGCGCGAATGTTATGGCAGGTAACACCACAGTGCTAAAACATGCTGGTAATGTATTTGGCATGGCCGAAAAGATTGAACAATTATTTAAACTGGCTGGTTTTGACGATTATTGCTTTAAGAACTTACTTATTGATGGTAAAACCGCAAGCGAACTAATAGATCACTCAGCGATTCGTGGTGTAACCTTTACTGGCAGCGATGGCACAGGCAAAAAAGTCGCAGAGCGAGCAGCTAAACAGGTTAAGAAAACCGTGCTCGAATTAGGCAGTAACGATGCATACATCGTACTTGATGACGCTGATTTAAATACGGCGATTACCGCATGTACGCAAGGTCGTTTGATAAACAACGGACAAACCTGTGTTGCGGCAAAACGCTTTATTGTGGTTGATGCTTTATATGATGATTTTAAAGCTCTAATCAAAGAGCAATTTGAGCAAGTTGTTCTTGGCGATCCGAACGATGAAAAAACCACGCTTGGCCCAATGGCTCGTAAAGATCTGCGCGATCAGCTTCATCAGCAAGTCACTGACTCTGTAAATGCAGGTGCTACTATTATCACGGGCGGTAAAGTTGCTGAACACACCGGCTTTTATTACACCCCGACCTTGCTTGAAAATATCAAACCGGGCATGCCCGCTTATGACGATGAATTATTTGGCCCTGTGGCATCACTTATTCGAGCCAAAGATAACGCAGAGGCAATGCAAATTGCTAATGATTCACGCTATGGTCTTGGCGGCGGTATTTTCTCAAAAGATGAACAAGCAGCCATTGAGCTTGCAAAGCTTCACTTTGACACCGGTATGGTAAATATCAATGGTTATGGTCTTGCGCAACCGAACTTACCATTTGGTGGTGTAAAAGACAGTGGCTATGGCCGTGAACATGGCGGTTTTGGACTACGAGAATTTGTTAATATCAAAACCATTATGGTCAACGACTAATCACTATTAAGGGCTCATTAGAGCCCTTTTTTATATCTGATTGTGCCGTCCTTAATAAGGTTATCACTTTTCATACCAATCCGCTTAATTAAGTAGTCTATTTTGAGGCAATAAAACCTCGTTGATAACAAGGCAAAAATTTCGTTATTTAGTTGTTCTAAATGAGAAATTTTTAACGCAGTTAGCGACAGGTTTTATCCCTCAAAATGATTAAGTATTATTGCGGGTTGGTATTAAACATTGGCACTTGTTGCTTCGAGGCTGCTGGCATTTTTAACTCATCCACTGCTTTTTCTTTATCAATCTGCTCTTGTTGTTTTTGGTTGTCAGAATCGGGGTTATAAACAAGCTCTGTAAGAAGTGCAAAATGGTCTGAGCCATACTTTGCCAAACGCTCAATACGCTTAACACTAAACTCATTACTATGAAAAAGATGATCAAGTGGCCAGCGCATAAAGAAATAACTGGCATGAAAGGTATTAAAAAAGCCGCGGCCTTTACGTGGGTCTAACAAGCCACTAATACGCATAAACAAACGGGTACTTCGCGACCAAGCAACATCATTTAGATCTCCTGCAACAATACAAGGTCGCAGTCTGTTTTTAAGTGCTTTTGCTAAGATAATTAGTTCAGTATCACGCGGCCGTGAGCTGTCTTCTTCCGTGGGGCTCGGAGGTGCAGGATGAATAAAATGCCCTTGAACTTCTACGCCATCTGCATCTTCAAACAAAATATGGATTGAGGGGATATCGCTTTCTATAAGCTCACAAACTTGCTGTTGTTTAATTTTAAACTTGCTGTACAAGTGCATACCATAACGATTATCTTTTGGGCAGTACACTCGATACGGGTATTCTTGCTCTAAACTGCTCAGTTCATTCTGCCAAGTTTGATCAGACTCTAACGTAATGAGTAAGTCTGGTTGGTGCGAGTTAACTAAAGCAATGAGTTTGTCATATTCGCTGTTCGACATCAGTACATTTGCCGACATAATGCGAATACTGTGCTTATCGGTTTTATTGCTTGAAGCAACTTCTTTATTAGCGAACCTTGTGTAAGGGTAAATCCAGCCAACTTGTAAAAGCAACACGACGATACTCGCCAGAGCACAACCAATATAAGGCGCGGAGCCCGTGCGACTGATTAAATAGCTTGCAGCAATTAAACTCGCACAAGCAAGGTAAACCACTTGCAAGCGTACAAAGTCACAACTGCGAATTAAATAATGTTGGGAATATGAAAATGGCAAGATTGAGACCACTAGCAGCATGGCCAATAGTGAACCCAATCCATAAGTCATGATCGATTCAAGCAAAACTAGCGGCTCAGAATAGAAATAATTTCTCGGGTGTCTTCCACTAAACGCACAACAGTATCGTCAACTTGAATTGAGATTAGACTATCTCTGTCTCGAGATTTAATCACTTTACCGCGGCGGTAAATATCACGGTCAAGAATATCGCCTTTACGTAATTTCTTCTGCCAACCGGGTGGTAAATCGCCACCATTATCAAGTTTCTTTTCAAGGCCAGGTGGTAGACTTTTATCTTTGCCCTTATCCTTGTCTTTATCTTTTGCAAGTGCGCCAGCCGTCACTAGGCTTAAACCTATCACTGCAACTGTTAACAATGCTTTCATGCGAGTGCTCCTTCTATGAGTCCCAATTAAGCGTAGCAAGTTTTTCTGAACTGGGTATGAAACCAGCTAAAAAAAGCCGCTAAGCGGCTTTTGACAGGATTAACGATGGCGAGTAACGATTGATAAAATCTCTCGCGTATCGTGTACTAGATGAATAAGGCGGTCATCGATTTCGATGGCAATAATGCCATTTCGGTCGCGACGTTTAATCACTCGCCCATGACGATATATATCACGGTCAAGAATATCACCATGGTGATAACGCTTATACCAACCAGGTGGTAAGCCACCACCATACCCTACTTTTTTGTATAAACCGGGTGGTAAGTCACGGTAGCTGTAATGGTCGTATCTATCGTAACGATCATGTCTGTCATGATGATGGTGATGTTTGTGGTGTTTTTTATGCTTTTTACGTTCGTGCTTATGTTCGTATCTATCGTGGTCACGATCATGTTTCGCGTTTGCTTCCATAGGTATCAAACTCAAACCTAAAACAGCAACTGAGATAGTAATTAATTTATTCATAAAAGAGACCCTCAACGTTTGCTCTTGATAAAAAGCCTAACGTTTTAGCCTGAATCATAGATGAAGGGTTACAATTTAAAAACGTAACTGTTTACATATCAACACATTAGAAAGCTAACCTTTACATTTCTTTAAACTTCTTTGGCACTATTTACGAAAAATCGAGTCTGAGTTACAGTTCCGTTTGAGGCGTTTGTCGTTATATTTGCAACATAAACAAAGGCTTCCTCACAACATAATAAGGATAATTTATGAATGTTCTAAAATGGTGTTTGGTCATTAGTATTACTGCACTAACGGGCTGTAGTGCCATGATGAGCCAATATGGCAATCAAAAAACGCAATCAAGTTCATTGGTTGAGTACCTTTACCCAGACCAACAAGATAGAGCTGCACACCAAGCAACGATTCCAACTTTGAACTTACCAGCCACGGTAGGGATTGCCTTTATTCCTAACAAGTACAATGATGGCTTGCATCATGGTGATGAAATCGCACTGCTAAATAAAGTTAAAAAGCAGTTTATGCAATATGACTACATAGACCGTATTGAAGTGATCCCAAGTACTTATTTAAAAGGCAGCGAAGGATTTACCGCATTAGAGCAAGTATCACGATTATATGATGTGGATATTATGGCGCTTGTTTCATACGACCAAGTGTCGCAAAGCTTAGAAAATAACGCAGCATTTTTATATCTAACGATTGTAGGTTTATATGTTATTCCGGGCAATGAGAACTCAGTACAAACCTTTGTAGATACTGCCGTATTTGACGTGAAAAGCCGAAAAATGCTGTTTCGCGCGCCAGGTATTCATAAAGCAGAGCAACGCAGTACAGCAATTGGCATCGATGAAGTCGCTAAAGAGCAGTCGCTGGCAAGCTTTAATGGCGCTGTTGATGACATGATCACGAATCTCGATGCTGAATTAGCGCAATTTAAAACCCGCGTAAAAGAAGAAAGAGTGGCCAATGTCACACACAGAAATGGCAGTGGCGGCAGTAGCTTATTCTGGTTAGTGGCAGTACTGGCAGGTTTTGCCGTACATCGCCGTAGTGCATAACAGACAAAGTTATTAATCGAGAAAGCTTTTACCCATCCTAAAAAGCAGTTACCCTTTGGTTTTTGTTGTACCTAACCAAAGGGTTTTCATGAAGTTGTCGATACTTTCAGTGCTTGTGGGCACCTCATTATTTAACCAACAAGCCATTGCAAATAATGAACTAGAACATATTACAACGACCGCATCACGCAGCGAAGTATTGGCAGATCCATTGCCTGTAGTGGTCAGCAGTATTTCACAGAAGCAACTGGCGCTTATCGCTCCAACTCACATTGAACAAGCCCTTAAACAGGTTGCTGGTGCTAATCTTCAACACGGTAACGGCCAAGAGTATTTACCCGCTTTACGTTCGCCTGTACTTTCTGGCGCAGGTGCATGCGGTGGCTTACTTACTGCCGAAGATGGTATTCCACTTCGCGCAGCTGGTTTTTGCAACATCAATGAATTATTCGAAGCCCACACTGAAATGGCTGAACGCATCGAAGTACTGAAAGGCCCGGGCTCTGCACTTTATGGTTCAAACGCTGTACATGGTGTAGTCAACGTGATCACTCCAGATACAACCTATAACCACAACCAACTTGGTTTTGATTACGGCTCGTTTGGCTACACCCGCTACAAACTAGGTGCGGGTCGTGATTTTGGCGAACAAGGTTTAGGTATTAATGCCACTATTACTCGAGATACGGGTTATCGTGATGACGAAAGTGTTGACCAAGAAAAGCTCTCGCTACGTCACCGTTTTGATGGCGAAAAACTAAGTGTAAGTACAGGCCTGACTTACACCCATTTAGATCAACAAACAGCTGGCTACATAGAGGGCTTTGAAAGCTACAAGGATAAGCAAATAGCTCAGTCTAATTTTGATCCTGATGCATTTCGTAAAGCCCGCTCTTTGCGTGTTTGGTCAAAGCTAAATTGGACACAAGATGAGGCTAACAGCTTTACCCTTACGCCTTATATCCGCGACCAAGACATGACCTTCTTTAAGCATTTTTTACCGGGTACTCCCCTTGAAGAAAATGCTCAGCAAGGTGTTGGCCTACAATCAAGCTGGCAGCACAAGTTAACCGGCTCTAGCCTGTTAACTGTTGGCTTTGATGGTGAGCTTACAGATGCTGACTTTTTACAATATCAAGACAGTCCCACTCAAGGCTCAGCATTTTTAGTCGCCACCGTGCCTCAAGGCAAACATTATGATTATCAAGTAACAAGCACCCTATTAGCACCGTTTGTGAATCTTGATTGGCAACTTGATGAGTTACTTATCAGCCTGGGTGGTCGATACGAGCGTATGCGTTATGACTACGACAACCATATGTTGGCTGGCCGCACAAAAGAAGATGGCACAGCATGCGCCATGGGTGGGTGTCGCTATTCTCGACCAGAAAGCGGCGAAAATCGCTTTACTAACTTTTCACCTAAGCTTGGTTTAAGCTATCAATATGCTGAAAACCAGTTTATCTACGCCAATGCTTCAGAAGGTTATCGAGCACCGCAAGCGGCAGAGCTTTATCAGTTGCAACGCGAACAAAATATCGCAGATCTTAAATCTGAAACAGCTAAAAACCTAGAGCTTGGTTTAAAAGGTCAACAAGCACAGCTGCATTATGTAGTTAGCATTTATGCAATGAATAAAAAGAATACCATTTTCCGCGACAGTGATTTTTATTACGTCAATGATGGCCAAACTCAGCATCGTGGTGTTGAGCTTGAGTTAGCTTATGCCATTACACCAAGTCTATCGATGCAGTTAGCCGCAAGCCACGCCAAACATACATACAGTTATGACCAAGTACTCAGCGGGATTAACATCAATGGTAATCTTATTGATACTGCTCCACGTAACATCGCAAACTTGCAGCTACTTTGGCAAGCAAACGACATTACGCGTGTTGGTCTTGAGCTACATACCACCAGCAGCTACTTTACTGATCCTGAAAACCAGCATAGTTACCAAGGCCACTCATTAGTAAATTTACGAGCGGCGTGGCAGCTAACAGCTAACCTTAGTGTGACGGCACGAATAAACAATTTAACCGACGAGCGTTACGCAGAGCGTGCTGACTACACCACATTTAGTGGCGACCGCTACTTTCCGGGTAGACCGCGCAATGCCATGTTATCAGCAAGTTATCAGTTTTAAATAACCGCATTTTTTGGTGAGCTATCTCATAGTTCACCCACGCTGTTTCGTGTTTTGGTATGATAAATGTACCTCTTGCTATTACTCCTAAACAGCGTGACATCTTCTCAAAATCTAATTCGTAACCTTCTTTTAGTGCTGGGCATTTTTCTTATTGCAGCCAGCTTACGAGCCCCGATCACTGGCATTGCACCGGTACTTGAACAGATCATTGAACAGTTTCAGTTAAATGCATCGCAAGCCGGCATGTTGACGACTTTACCTTTAATCGCGTTTGCCATTGCCTCACCTATGGCGGCAAGTCTTGCTAAAAAGTGTGGCCTTGAAATATCACTGTTTATTGCCCTTGTACTCATAGGTATAGGGGTTGTCTCTCGGGTTATTGATTCTGCCACCGTGCTTTTTATTGGTACCGCAGTAATTGGTGTCGGTATCGCGATTGGTAATGTGTTATTACCAAGCCTAATAAAACGTGACTTTCCACACAAAGTGGCAGTAATGACGTCGAGTTATGTTTTGGCGATGGGCATATTTGGTGGCAGCTATTCAGCACTCATCATTCCGCTCGCTGAATACAAAGAAGTTGGCTGGCAATTGGCGCTTGCCAGTTATGCCTTATTGGTTGTGCTGGCTATTATGGTGTGGTTACCACAACTTAAGCAACATACCATGCCAAAACAGGCATATGTGTCAAACAATACACAAAACAAAATTTGGCACTCTGCACTGGCTTGGCAAATCACCTTATTGCTCGGCTTTAACTCCTTTTTCACTTATATCATGCTTGGTTGGCTACCCAGTATTTTAATAGAAGGTGGCCATAGTGCGCAGCACGCGGGCGCTTTGCAAGGCGCCTTTCAAGTAGCCTCTGCGCTACCAGGTATTGTGCTTATTCCTCTGCTTGCCAAATTAAAAGATCAACGCATCTTAACGCTAAGCTTGGCATTACTTGGCGCGCTTTGTTCTGTTGGATTATTAGTTGCGCCTAGTTTTGCGATGCTTTGGTCAGTCACCTTAGGTTTTTGCTCAGGTGCCTGTTTTATCTTAGGCTTATCATTTGTAAGCCTACGTACTCATGACTCAATGCAAGCCGCTGCGTTATCGGGTATGGCGCAATGTATCGGGTATTTATTGGCTGCCACAGGCCCTATTATTGCGGGCGCCTTACATAGTTATTTCAACAACTGGGCGGGAGCACTTTGGCTGTGTATGGCATCAAGCCTATTGTGTGCTTTATTTGGTTACTTAAGTGGCCGAAATATCACCATCGGCCAGCAATAAATATGAAACCACAGCTATTTAGGGGCGGTTTCAAAGGCACTCATATTACTAAGGTTATCGAGCCAAGGTTTATGTGAGCGATACCAAATATGCGCTTTAGGGATGAGCTCATCAGCTTGCTCTACGGCGCCAATACGTAAGCCATAAATACGTTCACCTGCACCGACAGAAGTCGCGTACAAAGCTGTACCACAATTACCACAAAACCCTTGCGCACGTTGGTTGCCACTTTCAGCTATTTTTATATATTCTTTTGGCTTAGCACCTGTAAAGGTAACTCCATCTGGCGCAGACACCACAACCGTACGAAAAGGCGCACCTGAGATAATTTGGCAATCAGTGCAGTGACAGTTTATCACTTTATTTTCATCAACGTTTGCATGGTAAGTTACCTCACCACAATGACAACGACCGGTAACCTTCATATTAAACTCCTTGTTGAGATGACTGCTCTTTTACAGGGTAATGATTAGCGTGTTTCAAGCTTTGTAAATCATTAAAACGTACCCCATGCTGAGCCATAATAGGATGTATTTTTTTGCTTATCAATTGCCTGATATAAAAGGGCTGATTCGGCACAAAATGATGGATTGTGTGGGTACGACCAAAATCAAAACAAAATAGTTGAAACGGTAAAAACCAGCGGCTGGTGATCACATGCGTTTGCTCAAGCAAATTATTTACACCGCCATAATAATGCATTGAAGATGTCACTAAGTTAAGAGAACTCGAACGAATAATATTAGGCACGATAAGTACCACCATTAAAAACTCTGCCATCGCCAATAACTCAGCTCCCCACGGCGGCAATGTAAATGGCTGTACGAACTGCACTGCATAATAAGCAATTACCCCGTAAAGAATCGCAAAATACGCAGTAGCAATCGGAAAGCCCGCATTAAATACACGGAAGAACTTAAAACCACTAATTTCTTTTTTAAATCGCTTGGTATTGATTAACAAACCTAGCAAGCCATCAGTAATGACCAAGGCTCTCAACAAGGGCGACTTAATACCATTGCCTACTAAACGCTCTTCTAAATCTTGTGAGGTGCCGGATACTTTATGGTGATGTAAGTGAATCTTTCTGCGATACCAAGGGTTCACCGTATTAGGCCGCATAAGCCACACGGTTAACATCATAAAGTTATGTATAAAAGGACGATTACTAAAATACTGCTTATGGATAAGGTCATGCTCAAGCTCATGCGATATTGAGGTAATAAAGGCAGCCAGAATGATGCAAAGCCACGAGGGAATAACCGCTAAGTAATAAAGTGTCGCAACACCGAATAGTGAACACAACGACACCAGCAGAATTACCATCGCAATTTTATTCTGTTGGTTAAGTATAGGGTAACGCGCTCTTAACGACTGCTCTTCGGCCTTAATGGCTGTAACAATCGCCTTGATGTTTTGCTTTGCGGTTAATTTTGACATAGTAAGCTTTTGCTAACTGCTTAATACCAAAATCATACCGTAATTATCTACTGCTCTCGAGAAAATTGCGTTAAAAATGGTATTACATCATTTGCTGGTAATGGCTTAGAAAAGTAATAGCCTTGGATATAATCGCAGCCTGCTTCGGTAAGCACCGCCAATTGCTCGCGCTCTTCAACCCCTTCAGCAACGACCTTAATACCCAATACTCGACTCATTTGGATAATCGATTTAACCAGCGCTTCGTCACCTAAATCAACATGAACTTCATCTATGAAAGACTTATCAAGCTTGAGTACATCAACAGGGAAACGGCGTAAATAACTAAGAGATGAATAACCGGTACCAAAATCATCCAATGAAATTAAGCAACCCGCCTCTTTTAATTGAGTAAGCACATCGAGATGGTTAGTATTTTCAGGAGCTAAAACACTTTCAGTTAATTCAAAAGAGATTTGTGACGGCTTAACCCCTTGATTGTTGATAATTTCAAGCCATGCATTACGCTCAGGATTAAACTCAGTAAACTCAAATAAAGACCGATTTACGTTAAAAACAACATCGTTATAACCTTGCAGCTCTAACGCTTTTATTTGCTGACAAGTCTTAACCAACACCAGCTCACCAAGTGGAATAATCACTCGAGACTCTTCTGCTAACGGAATAAACTCCGCAGGTGATACCCATTGCCCTTGATTATTCCAACGCACTAAACTTTCGAATTTAGCAACCGTGTTATTTTCTATATCGATAATAGGTTGAAAATAAACTTCAATTTCGTCGTTTTTCACTGCCAAAGTTAGCTGATCTATTAGCAAGTTTTGTGTTTTTATTTTGTTATCCATTTCAGTGCAGAAAAATAAATACTCTGTACCAGCTTGCTTTGCATTGAGAGTTGCAAGCTCAGCTTGTCTTATCAAGCGGCGTGCTATTTTTTCGATTTTATGTTCAGAGGAAGAAATATAACGTTGCTCAAAACAGCTGATCCCAAGAGTTACATATACTTGCTGGCTAATACCACCAATTGAAAAAGGCTCAACCAACAATGCTGTAATTTGCTTACAAACATGTTCTAGCTCACTAATATGTTGATAGGTTTGTAAAATAGCAAAGCTATCACCATCTATTCGTGAAAAGGCTGATTCTTTAAAACAGCTTTCAAGTCGCTCAGCTAGTTTACATAAGACTTTGTCACCAAATGTTAGGCCATATACCGTATTAATATTCTGAAATTTATCAACATCAAAATAAATTACTGCCAAGTTTGTATCTACTTCATCTTGATATGCAAGAGACGAAATTAAAGTACACAAGTACTCTTTAAAGTAAAAACGATTAGTTAACCCTGTAAGTTGGTCGTGGTTAGCGTGAAAATAAATTTTTCGCTCAGCTTCTTTTTTCTCGGTAATATCTAAAATAAACGCCACATAGCAATCCTCAGCATTATTTTGCATTTTGGTTATTGATAAAAATTGCGTATATAACTTACCTTGCTTAGTTTTATTGGTAATTTCACCAGACCATTTGCCTTCAGTATTAATCTGATGCCACATAGCTTTATAAAAATGTGGATCATACTGGTTTGAACTTAAAATTTTAGGGTTTTCCCCTAAGACTTCGTCCAGCGAATAGCCCGTCATTTTAGTGAAGGCAGTATTTGCATAGGTAATTTCTACATTGTGGTCGCAGATAAAAATAGCTTCGTGGCTTTGTTCTATTAACTGATTAGAAAAATCTAGCTTAGCAATGAAACGGTCTTTTTCAATTTCACGCTGGATTAAACCTGTAAATAACGAAAAGAAAGATTCGATTGATAACGCATCACTTATTTCATGCTGAAAAAGCGCTACCAGAATGGTATTTGTCTTGCCAGAAATGCTTTGTAATGGCACACCCACATAAGCTTCAATATCCATATCAACAAGCAATTGATCATTAGGGAATAGCTGCTGAACACCTGAGTTGTAACTTGAAACACTGCCACAGCTGACATCATTGCATGGTGTACAGCGAATATCGTAGCTGATGTTTTCAACTATTTCGTCATGCGCAACTAAAGCAATGGTTGTCGCATATAAAGTTGACTCATCGACTTGAGCCAAAAAAACATGCGAAGCACCCAGCACTTCTGATAAAGATAGGCATATTGCATTATAAAAGTTCTCACTTTTAAGATTTGAAATACTTTCAACAATACGCTTTAAATCGTATGTACCCATGTTATGCCACCCAACCGTTTTTTCCGCTAAGAGTCTGACTTAACCTGAACTAAAGACGGTAAATTCTATTATATTAAGCACTTAAACACCATGGTACTCTAGTCGAAAGCGGTTAACTTTCAAACAAATAAGCATACATTTTTCATGGTTATTTCAAAAGTAAGCATAGTTTGAAGTTTACAGGTTATAAATAGAACAAAAGTTATTTTAATCTGGGGTGAATTAGTACTTAGATTTGAGTTATAGGTCTTAGGCTCTGGGTGCTAGGCAAAATACCCCCTTGGGGCTGAGGGTGGTTTCAAAACCCAACAACCGCAAAGCTCGGCTAAAAACTGACAGCTGATGGCTGGTAGCTTTTTCAGACATAAAAAAACCCTAACCAATTGGCTAGGGTTCAAAAGTGGTACCAGTAGGCGGACTTGAACCGCCACGCCCGAAGGCAACGGATTTTGAATTTGTGCAAGAGCATAGGTAAGAACTTAAGCTATTGATATTTAACCATTTTATTTTTCATAGCTGTGACAAAATGTTGTCACAATGGCAAAAAATCGTCACAGTTTTTTATAGAATTTACTTGAAGATAAACACTCGCGATCACGGGCTTTATGCCATTTTAGGCGTTAGTGTTAAGCTTAAAAAACACAAACCATCTGCACCTCAAACCGATAACTTTCTTGTTCTTCGTAAACCCTAACACTTAAAACTAGGTCACTATGGCCTTCGTTTCTCGTCCATAAATCCACTAGAACATCCCAATAATCTCTTTGCCAAATATAGACAGATGAATCCCATGCCTCTTCAGGTAAGCTAATCAACTCTTCATTGTAATCTTCAATGTAAGAATTTATTTGGTTTGAGGTAGCCTCAGGTAATTTCGACACTAATGGAATTTTACCTATTGAGTAGTGGTCATTTTTAACGAGGCACTCTACAACGGCGCATAATGTTTGTCGCCACTCAAAAGGTATTGGTAGCTCTTTTTGTTCGTCCTTAGTAACCATTGAGTCTCCTTATATCTATTTATTCTTTCTCTTAAGTGCAATATGCGGACATTGATCACTATAGTTTCCAGTTAGATGTAAGTTCTAAGCTTGTGCGTTATCAAATCTTTACCTGTACATTTTTTATATAGTGCACATAAACTTTTATGTGAAACATTAAGCTCTTCAAGCGCATACTCACAAAAACACAACATAAAATCAGGAGCCATATGATCTTCTTTATTTGTAACGTGCTCAATTAAACTGTCAGTTATATGCTTTATTTCCGCTATACCTTCGTAGGCTTTTTCAGCGAGATCAAACAAGTCAGTATCTAATGCTGGCAATTCAAAAAATATCTTATCAAATACAATTGTAGATACTTCATAAACAGGAGCTCCGCCTCCACCGCCATCGTTTCTTTTTTCTTCTAAACGGCAACCATTTGGATATTTATTAACAACAAAATAATTACTTTCATTCCAGCTATTTTGAATGCCTTTTAAGTGTTCCCTTAAAGACTTTATAACCCAGTTATTCTTCTCTATTTCATTTGATAAAAGCCTTTTTATTGCAGCAATTTTACGCCTGTCCGCCATATGTCTTCTATAGAACTCGAATAACTCTTTTAATATAAAAAGAAAAATAGCAACAATAACAGTAATGGGAAGTACATTTGAATTCATTAATACACCTTAAGCCCGCATTTGCAGCTTGTTTGCAACGCAGTGGAAAACCTATTCGATAATATGCGCTTGCTACACCAAGTGGCGTTGTTTCCTAAAAGTTTGAACTATCTTGCCAGCCTGTGATCAGATCATCTATATCCTACTAGCCCGTGCAACAACAATGAGCAAAATCACAAACTGGTCTCACTATAATCAAGCCCTCGTTAACCGCGGTAATATTCGCTTCTGGTTTGACGAAAAAGCAACGCGTCATTGGTATAACGAATGTACTCACGGCGGGCGTGGCCGCTCTAATCATTTCTCTGATCTTGCTATTGAAACTTGCTTAACACTCAAAGCTGTCTTTGGCTTGTCGTTCAGGGCACTACAAGGGTTCACACAATCGGTATTATCTTTGATGAAGCTTCCGCTTGAAGCCCCAACCTACAGTTGTCTGTGTAAGCGCAGTGCTGAGTTGAATATTAAATTTCGCAGTAAAGTCCGCACCACTGGATTTGTAGATATTGTAGTTG
>NZ_JAKGBH010000020.1:0-87010 GCF_021532515.1 Pseudoalteromonas sp. PAST1
AACTCTTAGGTTGTTTATCTTACCCGATAGGCTACCAGACAGGCATTATCCAAGGGTGGTAAGAAGGAAACCTAATAAATATCCCTATAAAAGAAAATGCCAGTCAGCTCTTAACTGACTGGCATTACGCATTAGCGAGCCTTTTTTAAGAGATTAGAACTGATTACCAGCCTGTTTTCTCTTTAAGTGCATTACCGATATCAGCTAATGAACGTACAGTTTTTACGCCAGCAGCTTCTAATGCAGCAAATTTCTCATCAGCAGTACCTTTACCGCCTGCGATGATTGCACCAGCGTGACCCATACGCTTACCTGCAGGTGCAGTAACACCAGCAATGTAAGAAACAACAGGTTTAGTCACGTTGTGCTTGATGTATTCTGCAGCTTCTTCTTCTGCAGTACCACCGATTTCACCGATCATAACGATAGCTTCAGTTTGCTCGTCTTTTTCGAACATTTCTAAAACGTCGATGAAGTTAGTGCCAGGGATTGGGTCACCACCGATACCAACACATGTTGATTGGCCGAAACCAGCGTCAGTAGTTTGCTTAACCGCTTCATAAGTAAGAGTACCAGAACGTGATACGATACCTACTTTACCAGGCTTGTGGATGTGACCAGGCATGATACCGATCTTAGTTTCACCCGGAGTGATAACACCTGGGCAGTTAGGACCGATCATACGAACACCAGTTTCATCAAGCTTAACTTTAACGTCAACCATGTCTAGTGTTGGGATACCTTCAGTGATACAAACGATTAGCTCGATGCCAGCATCGATAGCTTCTAAGATTGCATCTTTACAGAAAGGTGCTGGTACGTAGATAACTGATGCAGTTGCGCCAGTTGCTTCAACAGCGTCACGTACTGTGTTGAATACTGGAAGACCAAGATGCGTTTGACCGCCTTTACCTGGGCTTACACCACCAACCATTTGTGTACCGTACTCAAGCGCTTGCTCAGAGTGGAAAGTACCTTGGCCACCTGTGAAACCTTGACAGATAACTTTTGTATCTTTATTGATTAATACAGACATTATTTGCCCTCCGCAGCAGCAACAACTTTTTCAGCTGCGTCTGTTAGTGATTCAGCAGCGATGATGTTAAGGTCAGAACTAGCTAGTACTTCACGACCAAGTTCAGCGTTAGTACCTTCTAAACGTACTACTACAGGAACATTTACACCTACTTCTTTAACTGCACCGATGATACCTTCTGCGATCATGTCACAACGAACGATACCACCAAAGATGTTAACTAAAACAGCTTTAACGTTGTCGTCAGATAAGATGATCTTGAATGCTTCAGATACACGCTCTTTAGTTGCGCCGCCACCAACATCTAGGAAGTTAGCTGGCTTGCCACCGTGTAGGTTTACGATGTCCATAGTACCCATCGCTAGGCCTGCACCGTTAACCATACAACCAACGTTACCGTCTAGTGCAACGTAGTTAAGTTCGAAGCTTGCAGCGTGAGCTTCACGCGCGTCTTCTTGTGAAGGATCGTGCATTTCACGGATTTTAGGTTGACGGTAAAGCGCGTTACCATCTACACCGATTTTACCGTCTAGACAGTGAAGGTTACCTTCGTCTGTGATTACTAGCGGGTTGATTTCTAATAATGCGAAATCGAAATCGTTGAACATGTTTGCAAGACCCATGAAGATCTTAACGAACTGTTTCATTTGAGTAGGGTTTAAACCTAGTTTGAAACCTAATTCACGAGCTTGGTAAGCTTGAGGACCAACTAATGGATCAATCTCAGCTTTGTGAATTAATTCTGGAGTTTCTTCTGCAACTTGCTCGATTTCAACACCACCTTCAGTAGATGCCATGAAAACAACTTTACGAGAAGCACGATCTACTACAGCGCCAAGGTATAATTCGTTAGCGATGTCAGTGCAGCTTTCAACAAGGATTTTAGCTACTGGCTGACCATTTTCGTCTGTTTGGTAAGTAACTAAGTTTTTACCTAACCAGTTCGCAGCGAACTCTTTAACTTCGTCGATTGTTTTAACTAGCTTAACACCGCCAGCTTTACCACGGCCACCTGCGTGAACCTGTGTTTTAACAACCCACATATCACCGCCGATTTTCTCAGCAGCTGCTGCAGCTTCTTCAGGTGTATCGCAAGCGAAACCTTGAGAAACTGGTAAACCATATTCGGCAAAAAGTTGTTTTGCCTGATACTCATGCAAATTCATGATGCTTTATCCAATTTTTTATACTAAAAGAGCTGAATATTTATGCAAAATAAACAGCTATCCCAAATTGCGCACTTAGTATAAATCCCAAGGCTCCACATGAAAACCCCAGTTAGACCAAAGGCGCAAAAAAAAAGCTGTGAACGAGGTTCACAGCTTAGTTTTCATACAACCAGATTAAACATCTAGTAGTAAACGAGTCGGATCTTCAAGTAACTCTTTAATTGTTACTAAGAAACCTACTGATTCTTTACCATCGATTTGGCGGTGATCATAAGATAACGCTAAGTACATCATTGGTAAGATTTCAACTTTACCATTTACAGCCATAGGACGCTCTTGGATTTTGTGCATACCTAAGATTGAAGACTGTGGTAAGTTGATGATTGGTGTAGATAGTAATGAACCGAATACACCACCGTTAGTGATAGTGAAGTTACCACCTGTCATATCATCAATTGATAATTTACCGTCACGACCTTTAAGCGCTAGCTCACGGATACCTTTTTCGATTTCAGCAACTGATAGCTTGTCACAGTCTTTAAGTACTGGTGTAACAAGACCACGTGGTGTAGAAACCGCGATGCTGATGTCGAAGTAGTTGTGATAAACAATGTCATCACCGTCGATAGACGCATTTACTTCAGGGAAACGCTTAAGTGCTTCAGTTACTGCTTTCACGTAGAAAGACATGAAACCTAAACGGATACCGTGACGCTTTTCGAAAACTTCTTGGTACTGCTTACGAAGATCCATGATTGGCTTCATGTTAACTTCGTTGAAAGTCGTTAACATTGCAGTTGAGTTTTTCGCTTCAAGAAGACGATTAGCGATTGTTTTACGTAAACGAGTCATAGGAACACGTTTTTGCGTACGGTCACCCATAGGTGCTGCTGGCGCTGCTGCTTCTGCTTTAGGCGCTGCTGCCGGTGCTTTTAAGAATGTATCAACATCTTCTTTAGTTACACGGCCATTTTTGCCAGTACCTTTGATTTTTGATGCATCAAGACCTTTCTCAGCGATTAAACGACGAACTGACGGTGTTAATACGTCAGAGCTGTCATTTGATTCGCTTGCTGGTGCTGCTTCAGCTTTAGGAGCTGCTGCTGCCGGTGCTGCACCCGCTTTAACTGTACCAATTACTTGCTCACCAAGTACTGTTTCGCCTTCAGCGTGAATGTGCTCACCCATGATACCGTCTTCTTGAGCAACAACTTCAAGAACAACTTTATCAGTTTCGATGTCAACAAGGTTTTGGTCGCGTGTTACCGCTTCACCTGGTTGAACGTGCCAAGTAGCAATTGTCGCGTCTGCGACTGATTCTGGAAGTACAGGTACTTTAATGTCCACTTCTTTACCTTCTGATGCTGGTGCTGATTGCGCCGCTGGCGCGTCTTCTGATTTAGCTGGTGCAGAGTCGTCACTTGCTGGTGCAGCATCTGCATCACCAAGTAATGCAATTACTTGTTCGCCAAGTACCGTTGCACCTTCTTCTTGTGAAATTTCAGTGATTACACCGTCATTTGGTGCAACAACTTCTAAAACAACTTTATCTGTTTCGATATCTACTAAGTTTTGGTCGCGGCTTACTTTGTCGCCAACACTTACGTGCCATGTTGCAACAGTAGCATCAGCAACCGACTCAGGAAGTACAGGAACTTTAATTTCTGTGCTCATTGCTTATCCTTTCTTTTCAATAGTAAGCGCATCTGCAACGAGCGCTTGTTGTTCTTTATTATGCACTGACATGTAACCACACGCTGGTGATGCTGATGCTTTACGACCTGCGTAAGTTAATTTAGCACCGGCTGGGATTGCATCAACAAAGTGGTGTTGAGAACAATACCATGCACCTTGGTTTTGTGGCTCTTCTTGACACCAAACAAAATCTTTAACGTGTTGGTAACGCTGCATGATTGTATCCATCTCAGCGTGTGGGAATGGATATAATTGTTCTACACGAACAATAGCAATGTTATTTAATTCTTGCTTACGACGCTCTTGTAGTAGCTCGTAGTAAACTTTACCGCTACAGAATACAACGCGTTCTACTTTATCTGCTGCAATATCATCGATTTCATCGATCATATTATGGAACACACCTTCAGATAACTCTTCAAGTGAAGATGTTGCCAACGGGTGACGAAGTAGCGACTTAGGCGTCATAACAATCAATGGACGACGAAGTGGACGTACTGATTGACGACGAAGCATTGCATAAACTTGCGCTGGTGTTGAAGGAACACATACTTGCATATTGTGATCAGCACACAACTGTAAGAAACGCTCTAAACGTGCCGAGCTATGCTCAGGACCTTGACCTTCGTAGCCGTGTGGAAGTAAACATGTAAGACCACATAAACGGCCCCACTTCTGCTCACCTGAACTTAAGAATTGGTCAAATACAACTTGTGCACCATTCGCGAAGTCACCAAACTGTGCTTCCCACATTACAAGCGACGTAGGTTCAGCTGTTGCGTAACCATATTCAAATGCAAGTACCGCTTCTTCAGAAAGAACTGAGTCATACACTTCAAATGCACCTTGCTTTTCGCTGATATTTTGCAGCGGCAAGTATGTTGATGCATCTTTTTGGTTATGAACAACAGCATGACGGTGGAAGAATGTACCACGACCTGAATCTTGACCTGTTAAACGGATATCTGTACCCGCATCAACAAGCGTTGCATAAGCAAGTGTTTCAGCCATACCCCAATCAAGTGGTTTTTCACCTGTTGCCATTAACTTACGGTCGTCGTAGATTTTCTTAACGCGCGACTGTGCTTTGTGGCTTTCTGGGAAGCTTGCTACTTTTTCGCCAAGCTCTTTTAACTTTTCAACCGATACTGTTGCATCGTACTCAACATCCCAATCGTGACCAACAAACTTAGCCCAATCAGAAGAGTGTGATGTTTCTAGTTGAATTTCTTCAACAACACAGTTGCCTTTGTCTAAACCGTTACGGTAATCATCAGCAAGTGCTTTTACTTCATTTTCTGAGAATGAACCTTCAGCAACTAATTGGTCTGCGTAAATTAGACGAGGTACTGGATGCTTTTTGATTTTTTGGTACATAAGTGGTTGAGTCGCGTTCGGCTCATCCGCTTCGTTATGACCATGACGGCGATAACATACTAAATCAATCACTACATCACGTTTAAACTGGTTTCTGAAATCAAGTGCGATTTGAGTAACAAATGCAACCGCTTCAGGATCGTCAGAGTTAACGTGGAAAATTGGTGCCTGAACCATTTTCGCAATATCAGTACAGTATGGTGTAGAACGTACATCAGACTGTTTAGACGTTGTGAAACCAACTTGGTTATTTACAACGATACGGATACTACCACCACAACTAAATGCATTAGTTTGCGATAAGTTAAATGTTTCTTGTACAACACCTTGACCTGCGATTGCAGAGTCACCGTGAATAGTAATTGGTAATGCTTTAATACCTGACTTATCACCTAGACGGTCTAAACGAGCACGTACCGAACCCATAACCACTGGGTTAACAATTTCTAAGTGAGACGGGTTAAATGCAAGTGCCATGTGCACGTTGCCACCCTTAGTTGCAAAGTCAGATGAGTAACCCATGTGATATTTAACATCACCTGAGCCTAATGTGTCTTTGTGTTTACCAGCAAACTCATCGAATAATTCTGATGGGTTTTTACCTAAAACGTTCACTAGTACGTTCAAGCGACCGCGGTGAGCCATACCAATAACAGCTTCTTTTTGTCCGCTTTCACCTGCACGATGAATTAGTTCTTTAAGCATTGGTACTAACGCATCACCACCTTCAAGTGAGAAACGTTTTGCACCAGGGAACTTAGCCCCTAAGTATTTTTCAAGACCATCTGCAGCTGTTAATCCTTTAAGGATACGTAGCTTTTCTTCTTTAGAGAACGTTGGACGTGATTGCACTGATTCTAAACGTTGTTGTAACCAACGCTTTTCTTCAGTTGAAGTGATGTGCATATACTCAGCACCAACCGACCCACAATAAGTCGTTTTGAGCGCTTGATATAGCTCACCTAATGGCATGGTTTCGCGACCGACAGCAAACGAACCCACATTGAATTCACGGTCAAAATCAGCTTCAGATAAATCGTGGTACTCTAATTCTAGATCACGAACACGTTCGCGTTGCCAAATACCTAATGGATCTAGGTTGGCATTTTGGTGACCACGGAAACGGAAAGCATTAATAAGTTGTAGCACCTTGACCTGTTTAGGATCACCAGAGCCACCCTCTGCTACCACTACTTCTCTATGCTTGTTTTTAGCAAGCTGTGCAAATTGTGAACGAACTTCTGAATGTTTAACATCAACATCCACACCATCAACTTTTGGTAATTGTTCGAACACTTCTCGCCATTCTTCTGGCACAGAAGTCGCATCATCTAAGTACGCTTCATAAAGCTCTTCTACGTAAGCAACGTTACCGCCGTTTAAGTGAGAAGATTCTAGCCATGCCTTCATCACACCTTCGTGCATTTATAAGCCCTTTTCTTTAGCGCAGAAATTAATTGTTGTAAAAACAAGGTGGTTAATCACTTAACCACCTTACATATTCAAGCTTTAAACAGCGCGGTTTAAAAGCATTGATTTGATTTGTCCAATTGCTTTGGTCGGGTTAAGACCTTTTGGACACACGCTAACACAGTTCATGATACTGTGACAACGGAACACGCTGAACGCATCGTCAAGGTCAGCAAGACGCTCTTCAGTCGCTGTATCGCGGCTATCAGCCAAGAAACGATACGCATGAAGAAGGCCCGCAGGACCGATGAACTTGTCTGGATTCCACCAGAACGAAGGACACGATGTTGAACAACATGCACATAAGATACACTCATATAAGCCATCTAACTTATCACGTTCTTCGATTGACTGAAGACGCTCACCCGCCGCTGGCGTGTCGTTAATTAGGTAAGGCTTAACTTTTTCGTATTGAGTGTAGAACTGACTCATGTCAATAACAAGGTCACGTACCACAGGTAAACCTGGTAATGGGCGAATTACGATTTTACCTTTGCCACCTTTAAGTAGCGTTGATAAAGGCGTGATACACGCTAAACCATTTTTACCATTCATGTTGATACCGTCTGAACCACACACACCTTCACGGCATGAACGACGGAATGATAATGTTGGATCTTGCTCCTTCAATTGCATAAGGGCATCCAATACCATCATATCTTGGCCTTCTTGCGTTTCTAGCGAGAAGTCCTGCATACGTGGTGCATTATCAACATCTGGATTGTAACGATAAACCGAAAATTGTACTTGTGCCATCGTCTCGCTCCTAGTATGTACGTGCTTTAGGTGGGAAAGCTTCACGCAGTTTCGGCGCGTAGTTTACATCACGTTTGCTCATTTCTTCGCTCTTAGGATCGTAGATTGAGTGACATAACCAGTTTTCGTCATCACGATCTGGGAAGTCAAAACGAGAGTGTGCACCACGGCTTTCTGTACGGAAGTTTGCAGCTACTGCTGTTGAGTAAGCTGTTTCCATCAAGTTATCAAGCTCTAGACATTCGATACGTGCAGTGTTGAACTCAGTCGACTTGTCGTCAAGACGAGCGTACTGAAGACGTTCACGAATTTCTTTAAGCTCTTTAAGACCTGTTGCCATTGCATCACCTTCACGGAATACCGAGAAGTTAAGTTGCATACACATTTGTAGGTCTTTCTTGATTTGTACTGGGTCTTCACCTTGGCCAGCTTTAGAGCTTTCCCAACGGTTAAAGCGTGCAAGTGATGCTTCAAGGTCTGAATCAGACGCATCTTTACCTGCTTCAACACCGTTAAGGTACTTACCTAAGAAGTTACCAGCTGCGCGGCCGAATACAACTAAGTCAAGTAGTGAGTTACCACCTAGGCGGTTAGCACCGTGTACAGATACACATGCAATCTCACCAACAGCGAATAAACCTTCAACTACTTTCTCTTGGCCGTTTGCATCAATTTGTAATGCTTGACCATTTACGTTAGTTGGAACACCACCCATCATGTAGTGACATGTTGGGATAACTGGAATTGGCTCTTTTGCCGGATCAACGTGTGCGAATGTTTTCGCAAGGTCACATACGCCTGGAAGACGTAAGTTAAGTGTTTCTTCACCTAAGTGGTCAAGCTTAAGCTTGATGTGTGGACCGTAAGGACCATCGCAACCACGACCTTCACGGATCTCAGTCATCATTGAACGAGCAACAACGTCACGAGACGCTAAGTCTTTTGCATTTGGAGCGTAACGTTCCATGAAGCGTTCGCCGTCTTTATTTAGAAGGTAACCACCTTCACCACGACAACCTTCAGTTACAAGTACACCGGCACCGGCGATACCTGTTGGGTGGAACTGCCACATTTCCATATCTTGCATTGCAACACCAGCACGTGTAGCCATACCAACACCGTCACCAGTATTGATGTGTGCATTCGTTGTCGATGCGTAGATACGGCCTGCACCACCTGTTGCTAAAACAACAGCTTTTGATTTGAAGTAAACAACTTCGCCAGACTCGATGTCGATTGCTGTACAACCAACAACGTGACCGTCGCTGTTTTTAACTAAATCTAGTGCGTACCACTCAGAGAATACGTTAGTTTTGTTTTTAACGTTCTGTTGGTATAAACAGTGTAATAGCGCGTGACCTGTACGGTCAGCTGCTGCTGCAGTACGTGCAGCCTGTTCACCACCAAAGTTTTTCGACTGGCCGCCGAAAGGACGTTGATAAACACGGCCATTTTCAAAACGAGAAAATGGTAAACCCATGTTTTCTAATTCAGTAATAGCTTCTGGGCCTGTTTTACACATATATTCGATAGCGTCTTGGTCACCGATGAAATCGGAACCTTTAACAGTATCGTACATGTGCCATTCCCAGTTATCTTCATGTGAGTTACCCAGCGCAACCGTAATACCACCCTGTGCAGACACAGTGTGAGAACGTGTAGGGAAAACTTTTGAGATAAGTGCACAGGTTTTGCCTGATTCAGTGATAGCTAGTGCTGCGCGCATACCCGCACCACCGGCACCAATCACTACAGCGTCAAATTCACGAACAGAATAATTCACTTAAACACCCCATAAAACGATTAGACCAATTGCTACGTAAGCAACAGCCATAAGGTTTAATACAAAGCCTAAAACAGCACGTAATTTAGCGCATTTAACATAGTCAGTAAGAACTTGCCAAAGGCCGATACGGGTGTGAACCATGATGCAAACTAGGGTAATTAAGGTAAACCCTTTCATTGCTAGGTTAGAGAATAGGCCTTGCCAGGCTTCGAAAGTGACTTCTGGCGTACATAAAAAATAGCCGATAATAAAAATCGCGTAAGCGCTGATTATTAATGCTGTTGCACGTAGTGATACGAAATCTTGTACACCATCACGTTTAAGAGTTGCTTGATTTAAAACCATATCCACACTCCTGCTAGAATTGCAGCTACAACACCTAAAGCTAATGCAACTTTAGCGCTGAAGTTACCTGATTCAAGTTCTTCCCAGTGACCCATGTCCATAATGATATGACGGATACCACCAATTAAGTGATACGCCAATACAGAAATGGTGCCCCATGCTATGAATTTGGCAATGAATCCGCTGAACAGACCCTTGACGAATTCAAAACCTTCTGCAGAAGAAAGAGACTCAGACCAAGCCCAAATGACAAACGTTAAAGCAAAAAATAATGCAACACCGGTGACGCGGTGTAAAATTGATGCTTTAGCCGTTGCCGGCATAGATATAGTTGTTAGATCTAGATTTACAGGTCTTTGCTTTTTCACAGTTACTTGCCCATCTTGCCCTTATCGGGCTCATCTACTTGTTTTTCTAAAACCCATCAAAATGAATTTCGATGGAACTATCTAAGTAAACCGTGTTGATACACAAAAAGTTCACACTTATGCAAAACTCAAATGTAAAAATAAAGTTTACCTACAGACAATACGGTATAAAACCTTGGATAGTATATATAGCCAAAGGTCTTTTTACAATTCTTGTTTAGTAAGAGACGTTTGCGAATTAGCCAATAGTATAATATTTAATCCTGACAGAATATTTATTATCCATTTGTGCATAATGTTTATAAAAATTGACTTTATACCCCTCTTTCACGTTAAAATGAAAAGAATGTGCTTAAACAGATTCAGAACATAACAATCAGAGTTGTTATCTTAATAGGAGATAAATAGATGGCGGATAAGAAAGCCACGGTCCATATTGATGGTCTTGATCCAATCGAACTTCCAATTTACCAAGGCACTGCTGGCCAAGACGTAATCGACGTACGTACGTTAGGTTCACACGGTCACTTCACTTACGACCCAGGTTTCATGTCGACCGGTTCTTGTGAATCTTCAATCACTTACATCGATGGCGGCAAAGGTGTTCTATTGCACCGTGGTTACCCAATCGAGCAATTAGCTGATGAATCAAACTACATCGAGCTTTGCTACTTACTATTAAACGGCGAATTACCGACTAAAGAACAATACGAAGCGTTTGCTCAAGAAATCACGCACAACACAATGCTTGATACTAAAATCGCAAACTTCTTCCAAGGTTTCCGCTTTGACGCTCACCCAATGGCAATGCTGTGTGGTGTTGTAGGTGCTCTTTCTTCTTTCTACCACGAAGATTTAGACATCACTGACGCAACACAACGTAAAACAAGCGCAATCAAGCTAGTTGCTAAATTACCAACTATCGCTGCGATGGCTTACAAATACAATGTAGGTCAACCGTTCGTTTACCCACGTAACGACTTAAGCTTCGCTGAAAACTTCTTACACATGATGTTCTCAGTACCAGCTGAAGAATACAAAGTAAGCCCTGTTCTTGCCAAAGCAATGGACAAAATCTTCATGCTTCACGCTGACCACGAACAAAACGCATCAACGTCAACTGTTCGTCTAGCAGGTTCTTCAGGTGCTAACCCTTACGCGTGTATCGCGGCTGGTATCGCATCTCTATGGGGTCCTGCGCACGGTGGTGCTAACGAAGCATGTCTTAACATGTTAGAAGAAATTGGTTCTGTTGACCGTATCGATGAGTACGTTGCTAAAGCGAAAGATAAGTCTGATCCTTTCCGTCTTATGGGCTTTGGTCACCGTGTATACAAAAACTTCGACCCACGTGCGACAGTAATGCGTCAAACATGTCACGAAGTACTTGCTGAGCTAAACATTCAAGATCCACTTCTTGATATCGCTATGAAGCTTGAGCAAATTGCACTTGAAGACCCATACTTCGTTGAGAAGAAACTTTACCCTAACGTAGATTTCTACTCAGGTATCATCTTAAAAGCAATCGGTATTCCAACAAGCATGTTCACTGTAATCTTTGCAATGTCACGTACTGTTGGTTGGATATCTCACTGGGATGAGATGCTTTCTCAACCTGGTCACAAGATCAGCCGTCCTCGTCAGTTATACACTGGTGAAACTTCACGCGATTACGTGCCAACAGACAAGCGTTAATACGAATTTGCGTTTAAAAAAGGCCGCTATGCGGCCTTTTTTGTTGCCCTGCACTTGTCTATTTGTGCAAAGTAATTAAAATCGTCGCATTCTTGTAGCTTAAGGCCTTTCATGTTCGATATCACAAAAATACGTGCTGACTTTCCAATACTGAATGAAACAGTCAATGAGCAGCCTTTGGTGTATTTAGACTCAGCAGCGACCTCTCAAAAGCCCCAGGCAGTTATTAATGCTCTTAGCCGTTTTTATAGCCATGAGAACGCCAATGTGCACCGCGGCCGCCATACACTCAGTGAAAACGCGACACGCCAATATGAGCATACACGAACGCTACTTGCAGATTATTTTTCTGTAAAAAATAATGAGATAGTGTGGACCAAAGGGGCAACCGAATCGATTAATTTAATCGCAAATGGTCTGGCTTCGAGGCTCAATCCTGGCGATAAAATTGCCCTATCTGCTATTGAACACCACGCCAACATAGTCCCTTGGCAACAGCTAGCACAGCGCACCGGTGCAGAAGTCATTATTTTGCCGATAGAAAATGATTTAACTATTAATAGCGTGCACTGTAGTGAATTTATCAAGCAACAAAAGCCTAAAATAGTCGCTATTACCCATGCATCAAATACTCTAGGTAATATTACTGATTTAGCGCCAATCATTAGCGCATGTAAAGCCATTAATGCTATTTCGGTTATTGATGGTGCGCAGGCAGCGATGCATTTACGCCCTAATTTACAAGAAATTTCCTGTGATTTTTACGTGTTTTCTGCCCATAAAATGCTCGGGCCGACAGGTTTAGGAGGCCTATATGGCCGATTTGAGCTGTTAAATTCGCTCGATGTATATCAAACCGGTGGCGAAATGATCGAAACAGTGAACCTAACACACAGCACTTTTCGTGATGCGCCGGGTAAATTTGAAGCAGGAACACCCAATATTGCAGGTGTCATTGCCTTTAATGAGGCAATAAATTATTTAATATCGTTAGATTTTCAGCAAATGCGTCAACATGAGCATACAGTTTTTGACTATGCGATAAAACAATTATCAGCTATTGATGGTATTAATATCTATTCAAACCAAACAGATAACATCGGTAACATTAGTTTTAATTATCGTGATGAACATCCGTTTGATTTAGCCACCCTACTTGATGGATTTGGCGTTGCGGTACGTAGTGGCCATCATTGTACGCAACCTATAATGAGTCATTTAGGCATCCCAGGTACTGTACGAGCAAGTTTTGCGTTATATAACACTAAAGCTGATGTCGATGCCTTTATCAGTGCTGTTAAAAGTAGTATTGAGTTATTAGATTAATTTTGGATAAGTTATGAATTCAGCGTTTGAAGCCGTTAGTAAAAACATTGAAACAGTTGCTGGGTGGCAGCAAAAATATCGCCAAATAATGCTCTTAGGTAAGCAATTACCTGTTATGCCTGAAGTACTCAAAGTAGATGATGCTCTAGTTAAAGGCTGTGAAAGTAAAGTTTGGCTATATATCGACTTTGATCATACTGAAAACAGCCTGGTTTTAGCGGGCGATTCAGATACTCGCATCGTTAAAGGACTATTAGCTTTAATTTTAGCCTTATACAATGGTCTAACACCGGAGCAAGCAACGCAAATTAATGCCTATGATGAATTTGAACGACTCGGTCTAATTAGCCATTTGAGTCCTTCTCGTGGTAATGGTATAAAAGCCATGGTTGATAAAATTCAAACCATGGCTGAACAAAAACAATAAGTTTTATAAACTACGCTGTTTTTTATCGAGGTATTTTCTAATCGCTTTGGCTGCAACAAAAAAGCCAAAGCTGCCTGTTACCATAGTTGCAGAGCCAAAACCATTATTACAGTCCATATTCATTGAACCATCTGCACCTTGTTTTGCTTGGCAAACCTCACCTTCAGAGGTTGGATATACAAGCTGCTCTGTAGAATAAACACAATCGACGTTAAATTTTCGCTTTGGATTGCTACTAAAGTTGTACTGTTTTCGCAAAATATAACGTACTTTTGCAAGCAATGGATCATGAGTTGTCTTTGCAACGTCACCAAAACTGATTTGACTCGGGTCGGTTTGCCCGCCTGCGCCTCCGGTGGTAATAACCGGTAGTTTTATGCGTTTACAGTGAGCAATAAGCGCAGCTTTTTCTTTTACAGCATCAATACAATCAATCACATAGTCAAAACCTTGAATATGCTCACGAATGTTATCTAGCGTAATGAAATCGTCAATAACATTAATTTTGATATCTGGGTTTATCAACTCACAACGTGTTTTCATCGCTTCTACTTTTGCTTCGCCTACGGTGCCAGTTAAAGCATGAATTTGACGATTAACATTCGTTGCACAAATATCATCTAAATCAATGAGGGTTAGTTGCCCTACACCCGTTCGAGCCAATGCTTCAGCAGCCCAACTACCTACGCCACCAATACCAATGACACAAAAATGTGCTTGTTGTAACCAATCAAATTGTTGATGACCATATAAACGTTTAATGCCACCAAAACGGATGTCTTGTGTTGTTTCTTTCATTTACCAATCCAACGTCCAAGGAGCTGTCCACTCTTTGAATTCGTCTGAGTTAAAAACTTCATTAAGATGAGCACCTAAAGTGTAATCGCATCGATATTCTTTAAGCTGCCCTTTATAGCTAAATTGTAGTGCATAGGCATGCAAGTTTGTGCGCTCGTCTTCACTACCCGCATAGGTACTATCACCTAGAATTGGAGCGCCTAAGCTTTTCATTGCGACTCTAAGCTGATGTGTTTTACCAGAGAATGGCTTTAACAAGTATGCACGAAGCCCTGGTCGAATACTTTTTGAATAAAAGCGTGTGATAGCAGGATTCGTTTGGCTCTTTAACAGCTTAAATGCACCACGACGACTTTTTTGCATATCCCCTTTTATCCAACCTTGCTTTTTCTTAGGCTTAGCATCACTAACGGCCAGATAAAACTTATTTATTTTATGATCAGAAAATAGTGAAGTGAATTCGGCTGCAGCTTCTTTGTTACGGGCTAATATAATTAAACCTGATGTCACTTTATCTAGCCGATGAACCGGATAGAGCTTCTCATTAACAAGCTCTTCAGCAAGTACGACAAAACCAGCACATTGTTCACTATGAAAGCTCACTCCTGCTGGTTTATAAAAAACAAAGAAGTCATCTTCAATGGCATGAAGATGAACATTGTTTACATCATGCATTTTTTAGTGGCCAAGCACTGCAATAACGCGCGCTAAATCTTCAGGAGTATCTACGCCTGCTTGCGGTGCACACAGAGCTTTTGCGATTTTAATTTTGTGACCATGATAAAGTACACGAAGCTGCTCTAATGACTCTAAAAGCTCTAATTGAGATTCTGGTAATTCGATGTAGTCTTTAATGAAGCCAGCACGATAAGCATAAATACCAATATGGCGCGCAAAATCAGCAAGATTTAGCTTATCTTTGTCATCATTCATCATCGCATCACGATGATAAGGGATTGGCGAGCGCGAAAAATACAGTGCGTTGTTGTCTGCATCGTTAATGACTTTCACGCAATTGGGATTAAATATATCGTCAATCTCATCAATGCTGGTGCTCAAAGTCGCCATTGGCGCATCAGAATCAGCAAGTAGCATGGCAACTTGAGATACATTTTCGCTTGCCAATAAAGGCTCATCACCTTGCACGTTGACAACAATAGTGTCACTTTCGAGTTTTAACTGTTCAACAACCTCAGCTAAACGTTCTGTGCCTGATTGGTGATCTTCTCGTGTCATCAATACATTATCAGTAAACTTCTTTACTGCATCAAACACTGTTTGATGATCAGTCGCTACATAAACTTGTGATGCACCTGAAGCAACCGCTTTTTCATAAACATGTTGGATCATTGGTTTACCACAAATATCAGCAAGTGGTTTACCTGGTAAACGCGTCGATGCGTAGCGAGCTGGGATAACGACTACGAATTCCACTTATCAACCTCTTCTTGGCTTAATTCACGGGCTTCATTTTCTAAAAGCACCGGGATATCGTCTTTGATTGGGTACGCTAATTTCGCAGCAGTACTGATAAGCTCTTGATTCTCTTTATCAAGACGTAATTTACCTTTACACACTGGGCAAGCGATAATTTCAAGTAATTTTGTATCAAAGGCCATTGAGGATCCCTTTTTGTTTTAATAATAAATTAAGTTTTTCGATAACTGCTGCTGTTGGCTTTGCATCAACAGGTAAATAATACCAATTTGGTTTAGCAAAACTAAAGCATTTAACGGCATCTTTTTCTGTCATAAATACAGCGTCATCTGCAAAATCGCTAAAGTCATTTGCTTGGTAGGCATAATGATCACGAAAATGATGAGTAGATAGTAAGTTAATGCCTTGCTGCTCAAGACTTATTTCAAAGCGTTTGGGGTTACCAATAGCACTGACCGCATGGCCTTTATCTTGAACTGAATTGGCGAGTTCTGAATTACTTACGGTTCGAAATGGGCTTGATGCTAAATCATAGCGGCTTTGTGCGTTGCCACCATTTTCTATGACTAAATCAACCGATTTTAAGCGCGCTTTGGTTTCACGAAGTGGACCTGCAGGCATTAATAAACCGTTACCAAATTGGCGTTCACTATCAACAATACAGCATTCGATATCACGCGCCATTTTATAATGCTGCATGCCATCATCAGAAATAATGACATCGATATCATGTTGTTCTAATTTTTTTATACTCGCTTGCCGGTCAGGGCCAACCATTACAACACAACCTAGGCGGCGTTTAATAAGTACAGGTTCGTCGCCAGCTTGCGCTGTGCTCGTTTGTTCAGTCACTAACAAAGGATACGAATCAGACTGACCACCATAGCCACGACTGATCACCGCCACTTTTAAACCTTGCTGCTGTAAGTACTCAGCAAGCCAAATAACAAAGGGCGTTTTGCCGTTTCCACCCACACTAATGTTACCAACCACAATAACCGGAACATGCGCTTTAAATGCTTTTAGTATATTTATCTTATAAAACAAAGCACGAAGCGTTGAGATAAGCCAAAAAAGCACACTGAAAGGCAAGAGTAAAATGCTTAATAAACCTGGCTTTTTATACCAGCTTTTTTCAATAACACTCACTACTGCTCACCAAACTGCATCTTACATAACGCACTATAGGTACCGTCTTTTTCAAGTAGCTCGCCATGCGTGCCCTTTTCGATAACTTGACCATGGTCGATGACATAAATGCAATCACTGTTTTCTATTGTTGATAAACGGTGTGCTATCACAATCGATGTTTTTTCTTTCATTAAGCTATCAAGTGCTTGCTGAATCAGTTTTTCAGATTCAGTATCAAGCGCAGATGTCGCCTCATCAAGAATCAAAATAGGGGCATCTTTTAATATTGCACGTGCTATGGCTATTCGCTGACGCTGACCGCCTGATAACATAACGCCATTTTCACCCACCATGGTATCTAAACCTTCTGGTAAGTCTTTAACAAACTCCCAAACATGGGCTTGCTTAGCAACCGCCATTAACTCCTCGTTTGTTAATTCGCGGTCAAGGCCATAGCAAATATTATTCGTGATGGTGTCGTTAAATAAAACCACTTGCTGTGAAACCAGTGCAAATTGCTTACGTAAGTCTGTCAGTTTGTAATCAGCAATGTTGACGCCATCAAGCAAAATTTCACTGTCACCTTCAAGCTCATAATAACGCGGCAATAAATTTGAGATGGTCGATTTACCTGAGCCAGAACGGCCAACCAATGCTATGCTTTCGCCGGCATTAATCGAAAGTGATAAATTCTTTAATACAGGTTCATCTTTCGTTGGGTATTTAAAGGTCACATTGTTCACTTCAATTTTCCCAGTTACTTTAGCAACGCTGTAGGTGCCTGTGTCTTTTTCTACCTCTTCATCAAGTACCAAAAAGATACTTTGCGCTGCAGAGATACCACGTTGTAAATCGCTATTAACGTTTGAAAGTTGCTTAAGTGGACGCAGTAACATCATCATTGATGAAATTAGTAATACGAAGTCACCTGAACTGATGGTATCAATCATCGACGGCATAGAAACAACCCACAAAATCACCGCCATCGCGCTTGCTGCCAAAATTTGGATAACAGAAACGCTTAACGCTTTAGTTGCATCCATTTTAATGCGCTGCTGACGATTATGATTATTAATAGCCGAGAATTGCGATATCTCTTGCTGTTGACCACCAAAGCCATGTATCACTTTATGACCAGATAGCATTTGCTCTGAGCTGCGAGTTACTTGGCCCATCGCTGATTGGATTTTTTTCGAAATCATACGAAAGCGTTTCGATACAAAGGCAACGATCACGGCCACCAGCGGAATAATAACTAAAAATATTAGTGATAGCTTCCAGCTGGTATAAAACATATTAAAAAGTAAGAAAACAACAAAGGCCCCTTCTCTAACAACAATTAACAGGGCTTTGGTAATGGCTTGTTGAACCTGCTCAGTATCAAAGGTGATTTTAGAGATTAAATCGCCATTTGAATTTTTATCATGAAAAGACACCGGCAGATGTAAAATATGTTCGAATAATTGTTGGCGCAACGTTCTTACAACTTGAGAGCCAACATAACTTAAACAGTACGACGACATATAGTTAAACATGCCACGACCTAATACCAATGCAATCACAACAAATGGTGCATAAGTTAAAACATCAGTGTTACGATCATTTAAACCTTCATCAATGAAGGGCTTCATTAAATTGATAAACAATGCATCCATGGCTGAATAGCCAATCATGCCTACAATGGCGAAAAACGCGATTAACTTATAATCACCCACATAACTGATTAATCGCTTATAGATTTGGGATGTAGTTTGATCCATAACACTCTCTTATTCATAGACTTCGACTATTGTAGCCTTTAGGGGGTAAAAACAAAACGTCAATCTTGTTCGAACCAATAACTTTCCTGCTCTCGCGCAAATTCTAAGCGATACGTATCTGAATAAAATTTTATGCGTATATGGCCATATTCTGCCGTCGATAACTGCTGTATATGGTGTTGGTTATAACGATTTACAACCTCAGGATGAGGAAAGCGCCATTGCCCTTGATAAGCAGATGAATGGATAACTACTTCAGGATTTACTTCATCTATAAATTCATAACTTGACGAGGTATTACTGCCATGATGGGGGCTTATTAAAATAGTCGCTCGTAAATCCACCTCCTCTTCAACAAGTTTAGCTTCTGCCGCTGCTGATATATCTCCAGTTAGTAAAAGTGAATAATTAAAACCCATTACTTTTAATAAGCAAGACTGGTCATTGCGACTCGCTTTTTCTACCTTTGCTGTAAAACTTCTGATATTAAGCTCAGCAAGTTTGATGGTGGTTGTTTTGCACTTATTTAACAGTCCCTGAGGATGAAAAGTAGCTAAAGTGTGTTGATAGCCAGCCTCTTTCCAACTGGCTAAACCGCCAGAATGATCGTTATCTAAGTGACTTATTATGGTGTCAATCACAGATAGCTGCTGTTTATTGATGTTGTTAAGTAATACGCGGTGTACATAATCATAACGGCCAAAATACTGTGGGCCTAAATCATAAATTATCGCTTTATTTTTACTGCTTACCATCACCATTAAGCCATGCCCGACATCAAACACATCCAACTGAAACTTAGCTTCTGGCTGTAATTCACTATCAACGGCATATATACAAACAGGAATTAAACACACATATTTATTAGGGCTAAAGTACAACAGCAGAAGTGTTATGTAACTGATGATCAATAATGAGAAATTAAACTCATTGAACGACAACCAACGCCAGTCATTAGGGATAGAAAGCAATAGTTGATAACTAAAATACAGGGCACTGTCGATCAGTGATAACAGACCTGAAATATCCAGTAGGCTAGAAATCAGACTATAAAAAATCAACAAAGGCAATAACAGCACACCAACCAAGGGCACAGCAATAAGGTTAATCAATAAACCTATCACGCTAGTACCTGAAAAGTAATATAAGGATAGCGGTAGTAAACCAACAAATAAAGCGCATTGAACTTGCAGTAGCTGTACAAATCGCTTTAAAAAACTAAGTGACAAATTAATTGTTTTTTTAGTCAGTAGAAAGATGATCGTAACGGCCAAAAAACTGAAATAGAGCCCAGGATTCAACAGCGTAAATGGGTCTATAAACAACACCACACTCAAGGCGTACAAAATTGAACGCCAACGCACTGGGTTTTTTCCTAAGTTATAGATTACAAGGTAACAGCCTAACATTAGCAGCGCCCGGCTTGCAGAAACTATAAAATCACTTAAGTAAACATAAACGAGCGAGCAACTGAACCCTATTACAACAAATAGCTTATTTAATTGAATTGATTGGCTTACACGAAAGTGACTCACTCTTAGCAGCCACTTACTACTATAAAAACCGACTGCGAAGATAAGTCCGATATGAAGACCCGAAATAGCAAGTAGATGAGACAATCCTAATTCACGCAAGTGCTTTTTATCTTCATAACCTATTTTACTTTTATCACCGGTTAAAAGCGCATAATAAAGCCATTGTAATTGGGTGTTTGCCGTAATTTTATCAATATAAGTGCGGTAACTCACACGCAGGGAGTCATATTGATGATGATTTAAATAGCTTATCTCTCCTACGCTTCGGCCTTTATAAAATACTCGCTCAAATAATGCTTGCCGTTCTCATTAAAACTGTAGAAATTTTTTACTGACCGATAAGGTTTAAGTTTGAGTACTGCGCTTAATTCATCTCCACTAGTAACTGGTTTATCTGAAGTAATGCTGAGCATTGCATTAGGAGCAGGTCGGATGCTTGTAGGGCAAGATTCAATATGTTTCAGACTTGCTTTAATGTAGTAAGGGCTTTGTTCACTGTATGTTTCAACTACCTCAAATCGAACTAATCGGCTTTGTTGATAATCTATTTTGCAGTCAGAGATTGAGTAAAAGATGAAGTAATGAAAAATCACTACCAAAATAGCGCAAATAAACCCTGACAATAGAGTTAAAAAAGGCTTAAAATAGGCACCTGCTAGCAATACAGCAAAACTCATTATATAAAACGCCGCAGTGCCAAATGTATATAGGGTGAAAAAACAGCCTATGACAAAGCCGCTGCATAACCAAATAGATGTAAATGGTTGCTTTAAATGGCTAAGAAAACGATCCAACGCTTTTTACCAGATCATAACAAGGTAAAAGAACACAAGTATTTAAGAATTTTTGGTCGTTTATTGCATGATGCCAATTTATGGCACTTAAATAGACGCTCAGCACGTGGTGCATTTGCGGTTGGTTTATTTTTTGCGTTCATCCCTGTTCCTTTTCAAATGGTTCTTGCAGCCGCCCTGGCTATTCCATTTCGAGTAAATTTACCGATTTCTGTTGCAACCGTGTGGATCACGAACCCACTAACCATGCCTCCTATTTTCTATTGTTCATATATTGTAGGCACGATTGCCCTTGCTCAGCCACAACAGCACTTCCAATTTGAACCAAGCTGGCAATGGTTTATAGATAGCCTTACAACAATTGGCCCAGCCTTTTTAGTTGGCTCACTTATTTGTGCTACTGCTGCTGCTATCATCGGTTATTTTGCTACCGACATGCTTTGGAAACGCTCAGTCCGAAAAGCATGGATACATCGCCATAAAAAATAACTGATTTCAGTATAGACAAAAAACCCAGCTTAAAGCTGGGTTTTTTAATATTGATTAGTAAGTCTCGATTACGAAACGATTACTTTTTAAAGAAGCGACGTGCAGCTGCAAATGGTAATAGCAATAAAGCATACCATGGGAAGCTTGCTGATTGACGCTCGTATTGTTCAATCTCTTCTGCAGGACATTCCTCAACACTGCCATCAATTGGTGTTAACTTAACAGCAACAGCAATACTTTCATATTCGATATTGCCATCAACATCGACTACAACATTACCGAATGAATCTGTTTTTTCAACAGTTTTAGTCGCAACACCAAAGATTTCATTATTGTTGTTAATTGATTTCGCTTCAGCGACCGTGTATTTAAAATGAGTCTCACCATCTTCTTCATAACAAGGTAACAAGTCATTGAGATTAACTATAGAATCATCACCCACCGTATAAATAAAGCCTTCTCTACGACGAGTAGTGGTGTTATAGATATCTGTTTCACCTTCACCAACAATAATACCGTTATCATTAATATCGTTTGCAACTGAGCTAGAGCTAGAGAAATAATCGGATGGGAAAACTACACTATCGCTTTTTTTATCATAATAAAAAAACTTAGTGCGTGTTGCTGTGTCAATTCTTTTAGCAGCATAACCAACAATAATATCATTATTATTTACAGCTAAAGCTTGTCCCGAAGTCCAATCATCGTCTTGGTCTATAAACTGTTTTACTTCACCATTTTCAAAGATAACTGGCATTGTAATTCTAGTATCGGTGTCTTTGTAACGAACATCTGATGTACCCACAATTAAACCTGAATCGTTCAGAGTTATTGCGTTGCTACGAAAAGCGAAATCTTCATCATCTTCTGGTGTTAAACCTAAACCATACAATTCTGTATTAGTGATGTTTAAAGAGCTATCTAACGTCCACTTAACAGCACGCTTGTTAAAAATACCCGCCGTATAGCTTCGATTGTATGTTTCGACACAGTCTGAGACTGGTTCATCTTCACCATCACAGTTATCAGTAATATCATCGAGAGGGTCAACTGCGATATCAATTGAAACACTACCTACAACCTCATAGCCGTTAGTTGTTTTGATAATATCATTTGCTGTACTAATACCGCCGTACTCGTCGAACTCTGGTGCAAGTTCAACTTTTACACCGTCTTCTGTAATTACAATAGCACGACTAATAAAATCTCTTAAGAAATGTGTTTCCTCTTCATCTTCATCAGTTTGTGTAAACGATGTTTTTTCATATGGGGCACTCCCCCAACCAACCATAACACCATCATCACTAACTGCATTTAGGATGTTCGTAGTTGAACGCGTTAAGCCATCATAATCTAGTGATTGCTCATCGAATAATACCTGTTCCGAAACACCCTCGGAGCCGTATATCGTCGCAGCTACACTTGATAGTTTCTGATACTCTGAATTAGTTAAACGGTTAGATTGCGTGTCTGTAATAAAATCAATCATAAACTGATGGGCATCAGCATTGGTATTCACTGCATCATTATTTTCAATATCATCTAATGTAAAAGTAATCTCTTTGTCTATTGATTCAAAATATGATTCACGAGCATCATAGGCATTCTTGATAGCAGAGTCTGTAAAATCAATATATGAGATATCAATTGGTAACCTATAAAGAGAATTGGCTATACCTATAATATGACCATTCTCACTGACATCTGTTACGTAATTATGTTTTGCTCCGTCTAGCCCACCTAATTCTTCTAATTTATAGGTTGCGCTCATCGCTGAGGTACTTAGGGTGGCTAAAATACTGGCAGCGAGTAATTTGTATTTCATTTTAATCCTTACTACTGATTCTTTAAATCTTCGAGTTCTTCCCAGCGCTCAAAAGCGACTTCAAGCTCAGACTCTAACTCGGCTAAATGGTTCAATGCTTCTGTTGTAATTGCAGCATCTTGCTTAAAAAAGTCAGGGTCATTAACCACAACTTGCTGAGCGTCTAACGCTTTTTCAAGTTGTTCCACTTTACTGGGTAATTCTTCTAATTCAAGTTTTAATTTGTAAGAGAGTTTATTACTTTTCTTTGGTGTTTTATCTTGGCTAACAACGGCCGGCTTTTCTTGCTTAATTTGTTGCTGTTGTTGTTTTTCTTGCTCAGCTAAATGAGCTGCATACGCTTCATAGTCGCTATAGCCTCCGACAATGTCAGTGATCTTGCCGTTACCTTCAAATGCCCATACAGAATTACAGGTATTATCAATAAATTCACGGTCATGGCTTACAATCAGCACAGTGCCCTGATATTGGTTAATGATCTCTTCTAAGAGCTCTAAGGTTTCAATATCAAGATCATTGGTTGGTTCATCGAGAACAATAATGTTAGATGGCTTTAAAAATAACTTTGCTAATAATAAGCGGTTTTTCTCACCACCTGAAAGTGCTTTTACTGGCGTTCGCGCTCTTGCCGGTGGAAATAAGAAGTCTTGCAAGTAACCAAGTACATGACGTGAGCGCCCGCCCATCATCACTTCTTGCTTACCTTCAGCTACGTTATCTTGCACTGTGGCTTCTTCATCAAGCTTTTGACGATACTGGTCAAAATAAGCAAACTCTAAATTAACACCTTGCTTAACACTGCCGCTATCTGGTGTTAAGTCACCAAATAAAATTTTAAGCAGTGTTGTTTTGCCAATACCATTGGGTCCGACAAGGCCAACACGATCGCCACGCATAACAAGGGTCGAGAAATCTTTCGCGATCACTTTATCTTTAAATGCATGACCGATGTTTTTCGCTTCGAATACTAATTTACCTGATCGATCCGCTGTTTCAATATTGAAATCGGTTTTACCGACCTGATCAACACGCTGCTTACGCTCTTTACGTAACTCTTTTAAAGCGCGCACACGGCCTTCATTACGCGTTCTACGTGCTTTAATACCTTGGCGGATCCACGCTTCTTCTTCTGCTAAGCGCTTATCAAATAGTGCGTTTTGTGTTTCTTCTACTTTTAAATCATGCGCTTTTTGCTCAAGGTACGTCGCGTAATTGCCAGGGTACGAAACCAGCTTACCACGGTCTAAATCAAGAATACGGGTTGCAACTGCTCGAATGAATGCACGGTCGTGAGAAATAAAAACGATACCGCCTTTAAACTCTTTTAAAAACTGCTCAAGCCAAATAACACTACTCATATCTAAATGGTTGGTAGGTTCATCAAGTAGCAGTAAATCGGGTTCACTAACCAAGGCTTTTGCAAGCGCAACTTTACGTAGCCAACCACCTGATAATGATTCAAGCTTGGCTTCTGGGTCTAGCTCTAAACGAGATAAAACGAGCTGAATACGGGTATCAAAGCGCCAGCCATCAACAGTTTCTAATTGATTAGATAAACGCTCTAATTTGTTGAGCAATTTATCGTTATAGTCTGTTTGCATTTGATTACTAACTTGGTGATATTCTATCAGTAAGTTAGCGATGTCAGGCATACCCTGCGCTACATAATCAAATACAGAGCCTGCCGCCCCTTTTGGTGGATCTTGCTCTAAACGTGAAATGCGAATACCGCCTAATTGGTTGATTTCGCCATCATCCAAAGTCACTTGGCCATCAAGCACTTTTAGTAGTGTTGATTTACCTGCCCCGTTTCGACCAACGATACAAACACGCTCACCTGACTCAATAACGGCATCAGCATCATCTAGTAGCGGATGCGTACCATAAGCAAGTTGAGCTTTGGCTATTCTGATTAAATCCATCGTGATTACTACTCTTATTCTTTATTATCAGCAATAAATTGCGCTAATTGCTCAGCATCAAAAGGCCAAAATAATTTCTCGCCTTGATGAGATTCCACAACCGGAATACTGGTTTGGTAAAGTTCAATCAGCTGTTCACTGTGCATAATGTCTTTTGCTACAAACGAAGCGTTTGCAGCAATTAATAATTCATCGGCCATTTCACACAGATGACAGCCATCGGTGTGATAAAGGGTAAAATTAGCCATGAGTAATAAGCCAGCTATTATGAATTTGCTTATTACGTTTAAAGTCTGGTGATAAAGTCTTGTCAGAAATGTTTTCTGCTTTTAAACCCAGCCCCATTAGCCCTACTTCATCCATGTTAAAGCCACGCTTATTGTTTGAGAATATAAGCGTACCGTTCGGGCTTAAAATCTTCTTAACCCAGGTAAGGAGTTTGATGTGGTCGCGCTGAACATCAAACGCATCTTTCATACGTTTTGAGTTTGAGAACGTCGGTGGATCTAAGAAAATTAAATCATATTGGCCTTGTGCATACTCAAGCCACTTCAAGCAGTCTGCTTGCTCAAAACGATAACGCGTATTGCTAATGTCGTTAAGGGCAAAGTTTTCTTGTGCCCATTTTAAGTAGGTTTTTGACATATCAACCGTGGTAATCGCTTTGGCACCACCCACAGCAGCATGCACAGATGCGCTGCCTGTATAAGCAAATAAGTTTAAGAAGCGTTTGCCCTGTGCGTTTTGTTGAATATAACGACGAGCTAAACGGTGATCTAAGAACAAACCAGTGTCTAGATAATCAAATAGATTAACTTTGAATTTAGCGCCAAACTCTTCAACGACTTGCGTACGATTTTGTTTAGCTACCTTAGTATATTGTTCTTCACCTTTTTGCTTTTTACGCACTTTAACTGCGATATTTTCTGGTGCGATATTTAACTGCTCTGCAGTCAGGCTGATCACATCTTGCAAACGTTTTTGAGCCGTATTATCGTCGATTTCTTTCGGTGCAGCATATTCAAAAATAACCGCAGAATCATCGTACACATCAACAGCTACGTTATATTCTGGAATATCCGCATCATAAACACGGTAGCAGCTCACTTCATTTTGCTTTAACCAGTTCTTTAAATTTTGCTTATTTTTCTTTAAACGGTTTGCAAAGGCGGTTGAACCTTCAAAGTTAAGAGCTGGCTTATCTTCTTTGCTAAGTTCTACTTGTTTATCGTCTAGTTGGTATAAATTCAACACAACATCTAACGGGCCATTTTTAAATTTATAGCGTTTTAACTTAACTAACTTTAATAACTTAAATAAGCTTTCGTCAGTGCCAAGCAAAGCAAGTTTCCAATGATTAAAGTGCTTTTTGAAGCCAACACCTAAGCTACGGTGTAAGTTAACCAGCTCAGCCATTGAGCCTAAACGTTCACCATAAGGTAAGTTTGAAATCACTACACCAGGTAGTTTCGCAACGGAGGTTAACTTAGTGGCATCGCTTTGTTTAAACTTAATAACATTACCAAGATCAGCACGCTCTGCATTTTCTTGCGCTTTTGCAATCACACTTCCGTCAATATCATGGCCAATAAGCCAAAGTTTAGGATCTGTAATTTGTGCAGTTAGTTCTGCTTTTAATTCTTTGTATTTTTGAATTCTGAAACTAGGCAGGCGCTCAAAAGCAAAACCTTCACGGAATAAGCCCGGCGCTTCATTGCGTGCCATGCTTGCAGCTTCAATTAAAATAGTACCCGAACCACAACATGGATCGAATAAAGGTTGTTGTACGTTTTCAAGCCAACCACTTCGTTTTACAAGGGCTGCAGCTAAATGCTCTTTAATCGGCGCTTTGCCTTGATCTTGACGATAACCACGCTCAGATAAACGCGGGCCTGAATAATCGATGTAAAGCGCAACACCTTGACGGTTCAATCTTGCTACAACACGTACATTGGCATTGTATTTATCAACATCAGGACGTTGCTCGAATAAATCCGCGAAGTAATCAACAATCGCATCTTTTACAACTAGACCTGAAAATTGCGTATTTTTTAAATCGTTATTTGTACCACTAAAATCAACAGCAAAGGTTTGCTTAGGGCCAAACCACTCCTGCCAAGGCTGTAAGCGTGCAAATTGATAAAGGCTGTCTTTGTCTTTTACGCCTTCTTTTTCTTCTATCAGCATCATGATACGAGTCGCAAAACGGCTCGATAAACAAATCTTTTGTGCTAATAAGCTATCTGCTTCAAAACGTACAGAGCCCACGGTTTGTTTTGAGACTTCTGCACCGAGTGCTGTAAGCTCATCAACAAGTAAATTTTCTATTCCGATAGAAGTAAGTGCGATAAATTGCAAAGTAAAAACCCTTAAATGCTAATTGCGCAGGATTATAGCATAGCTTGGCGAACAAAAACGCCAACATTTGCAGGGATATTAGCTGGATTTTTACTTAGCCCACTAGGTTACAAATCTCGCGCCGCGATTAAATCGCCCCTAGAGTGAACAAATTTTAATTCACAAAGGTCAACACGCCCTAGGCTGATTTGAACTGTTTTTGTTGAATATAAACAGGATGGATACGGTTATTTAAAACCTTAATAGCTTCAAACTGTTCAAGAGAAAGGTTTTCGTCTAATTGAAAGTGTTGGCTTAGGTTAATACACACTGAGGCTTCGCTCGAGTGGTCAACAATTAAAAACTCACCTTCTTGTGCCTGCGAGCACAATTTAACCACTGCTTCAACACTTGGCTGGCTGCCATGATACTCATGAAAGAACCAACTTTTTGCAAGTACAGGCTTTAAATGAAATTTGGCCGCAGTGGCATTTAGCGCGATTTGGCAAAGCTGTGCAGGGTTCCACAGTGAGAATGTTTCGAGGTATTGATAAACTTGCTGATAAAATGCAGCATCTTCAAGGCTAAAGTTTGGCTCTTGTAAAACAGCATCAGTAAGTTGGCGAAGTTTGTAAGGCGTGCACAGTTGCATATCTTGGTCAAGGTCAACCAAAAGACGATTATTTTTCGCACAAGCAAGCCATTTCCATTGCTTAGATGCTTGTAACATGTCTCCTCCCTAACGAATAAATACTCTGCGCTTAATCATAAATTATAACTAAAGCAGATCATTAATAAAATGATTTCTTAGAACATTTTATTAATGATCAATTGCTTAGATAACTGATCCTTATAAGCTATTTAGGATCGTTTTTACCAATTCTGGGCCTTTATAAATGAATCCAGTGTAAACTTGTACAAGGTCTGCACCAGCTGCAAATTTCTCTTTTGCAGAATCCGCATCATCAATACCACCCACACCAATGATAGGTAGTTTACCTTCGGTTAAACGCTTAAGCTCACTAACCACGTGGGTTGAACGCTGACGAACTGGTTGGCCAGATAAACCGCCCGCTTCGTTTGCGTATTGTTGACCTTGTACCATCGCGCGCTCAAGCGTGGTATTTGTAGCAATAACACCATCGATCTTATTGTTGATCAATGACTCACTAACTTGGCCAATTTGTACTTCATCAAGATCAGGGGCGATCTTAACTAGCATAGGTACTTGTTTGTTATGTTTAGCAACTAGATCAAGTTGTTCATTCTTTAAGCTTTGCAATAAGTCATCAAGCGCTTCACCATATTGTAAGTCACGAAGACCCGGGGTATTCGGTGAAGAAATATTTACTGTGATGTAGGATGCATGCTCAAATACTTTACGCATACAGTGAATGTAATCATCTTTACCCTGCTCGTTTGGTGTATCTTTATTTTTACCAATATTAATACCTAGAATACCGTCGTATTTCGCTGCTTTAACATTGTTAACTAGGTTATCAACGCCCTTATTGTTAAAGCCCATGCGGTTAATAATCGCATTTGATTCAGGTAAGCGGAAAATACGTGGCTTGTCATTACCCGCTTGAGCACGTGGTGTAACAGTACCTACTTCAACAAAACCAAAACCCATTTGCGAAAATGCATCAATACACTCGGCATTTTTATCTAAGCCTGCCGCTAAACCTACTGGGTTTTTAAACTCTAAACCTAAAAAGTTAACGGGTTTATTAGGGACAGATTGAGACCACGCAGCACTCAATGGCGTATGAGCAAATCGGCGTAAATTATTAAGTGCAAATTCATGAGCCCACTCCGCATCACGGGTAAACATAAAACGGCGAGCTAGATCATAAAACATGGTTTGTTCCTTAGGTAAAAATAAACAAGGTAGCCGTTTATAAACGGACCATTGCAAATTAAGGGCAAAAAAATACCCCAGCGAGCTGGGGTATGTATTTTAACGACTTTTCACTTATTTGGAAGTGTCACAGTTGTGGCTTAACAACATTAGTTCACGAAGTGCCACTGAGAACTTCGCAAAATCATGGCTTTGCGATGTTTTGAACTCAGATAGCATCTGCTTCCAACGTTGTAATAGTAGATCTTGGTTATCCATCCACTCATCAATTTGTGCATCAATGTCTTTGCTGTCTGCAGCAAAGCTATTAAGTACCACAGCTGATAATGTGCGTTGTTGCCAATCCAACTCTTCACGGTATGAAGCACGAGCAAGTGCTTGCCAGTGGTTTGCAACTGGTTGGTTGGTGATTTGGTCAAGGAACCAATGTAAGCCCATACGCGCACCAAGCTTAAAGTAGGTATTAGAAACCATATCAATACTACGCTCTGAATTATCTGCGATTTCAGCTAAGTCCATTACAGAGAATAGGCTTGATAGTGACACAATACGTGTTGCAAGTGCTTTTGGTACATTGCTGTCAATTAGCTTCTCAGCCGCTTTAACTAGGCGATCGCTTTCTTTTTCAACCATGTAGCTGTTTAAGTTTTCACTTAAATCAGCAAATGTTGGTGCAAAGAATTCAATTGCTTGCTCAATCGTTTGAGCTTTATTGCGATGACGTAAGAACCAACGTGTTGCACGACGAACCGTACGACGTAATTGATATAGCATTTCTGTTTGTACAGCTGCTGGGATCTTATTATCAAGTGCAACAATTGATGACCATGTTTCTGGCATCTGGAACACTTCTTTTGCAATTGAGTAGCAAAGTGCGATTTCAGCTTCGTTAGCACCTGTTTCTTCGTGCATACGAATCATGAAGTTAAGACCCATATCGTTAACGATGTTATTTGCAAGTTTCGTTGCGATAATCTCTTTACGAAGTGGGTGGTTATCCATTGCATCGTTGAACTTCTCACGAAGTGGCACTGGGAACGACTTAACTAATAACTGACGGTAATAAGGGTTTTCAGTGATTTCATCAACCACTAGAGACTCTTTTAATACCATCTTCGCGTAAGAAACAAGTACAGAAAGCTCTGGACGAGTTAAATCTTTACCCGCTGCTGCGCGCTCTGCAAGTTCTTCATCCGTTGGGATGAACTCGATTGCACGGTTAAGCTTGCCATCTTTTTCAAGGGCATGGATGAAACGTACTTTTTCTTTAAGCGTTGACGTACCTTTTGATTGAGTAATCGATAAGGTATGCGTTTGACGATAACAGTCTTTTAATACTAACTCAGACACTTCATCTGTCATTGAATAAAGTAACTCATCACGCTGTTTACGTGTTAAGTCACCTTCAGCAACTAGGCCATTAAGTAAGATTTTGATGTTTACTTCGTTATCTGAACACGCAACACCACCTACGTTATCGATGAAGTCAGTGTTAACACGACCGCCTTTAGCCGCAAATTCGATACGACCTAATTGAGTTGCACCTAAGTTACCGCCCTCACCTAAGATCTTCGCACCAAGCTCAGAACCGTTAATACGTAGCGCATCATTCGCGCGGTCACCCACATCAGCATCAGTCTCTTTAGAGTTCTTGATGTAAGTACCGATACCACCATTCCAAAGTAAATCAAACTCCATCATTAGAGCCGCTTTGATTAACTCGTTAGGTGTCATGCTTGCTTTCTTAGTGCCAAGCATTTTCTTCATTTCTGGGCTTAAGCTAATTGATTTAGCCGCACGAGAGAAAATGCCACCACCTTGTGAAATAAGGTCTTTGTTGTAATCTTCCCAAGAAGAACGCGGTAGATTAAATAAACGCTCACGCTCTGGGTAAGATGTCGCTGCATCTGGGTTTGGATCAACAAAGATATGCATGTGGTTAAACGCTACTTGTAAGCGAATGTGCTTAGAAAGCAACATACCATTACCAAATACGTCACCCGCCATATCGCCGATTGCTACAACAGTGAAATCAGTTGTTTGACAGTCAATATCCATTTCACGGAAATGACGTTTAACAGATTCCCACGCACCTTTAGCAGTGATACCCATTTTCTTGTGGTCGTAACCTACTGAGCCACCTGATGCGAATGCATCACCTAGCCAGAAGTTATATTCATTTGCGATGCCGTTTGCGATATCAGAGAAAGTCGCAGTACCCTTATCGGCAGCAACAACTAAGTACGGGTCATCTTCATCATGACGAACAACATCAACTGGTGGCACAATCTCACCACGTTCAATGTTATCTGTGATATCTAATAAACCACGGATGAAAATCTTGTAGCACTCTTGGCCTTCTTTGAAGAATGCTTCACGGTCTGTCGGTAGCTGTTTACATACGAAGCCACCTTTCGAACCGACTGGCACGATAACCGTATTTTTAACTTGTTGCGCTTTAACAAGACCCAGTACTTCAGTACGGAAGTCTTCACGACGGTCTGACCAACGTAAACCACCACGAGCAACTTTACCACCACGTAAATGCACACCTTCAACGCGCGGCGAGTATACAAAGATCTCAAACGCAGGCAGTGGTAATGGCATTTCAGGGATCATAGAAGGCTGAACCTTGAACGATACATATGACTTAAATTGGCCATCCGCTTCTTTTTGGAAGAAGTTCGTTCTAAGAGTTGCATTGATCATATCAACGTATAAACGAATGATACGATCATCATCTAGGTTTGCTACGTTTTCAAGCTCAAGATTAACTTGTGCAACTAGCTTCTCAAGTGTCTTTTCACTACCTGGGTTCTTAACTGAGAACTTTTTAGTGAATAAGTTAACGATTTGCGATGCAATGTGTGGGTAATTTGCAAATGTGCTTTCGATGTAAGTTTGCGAGAAAGTTACACCAATTTGACGCATGTATTTAGCGTAGGCACGAAGAATAGACGCTTCACGACCTGTTAAGCCACCCATTAATACTAAACGGTTGAAACCATCGTTTTCTAAACGGTTATTCCACACGTTCGTTAACGCTGCACGGAAACGCGCTGACACTTTATCAAAATCAGCAATGCCCTTGTTGTCAATTAGCATGGTGAAATCCATGATCCAATTAACTTTACCGTCAGTCGTTTTCACTGAGTAAGGTGTTTCACCAACTACGCGTAAACCAAAGTTTTCTAACATTGGCATAACGTCAGACAGGTGGATTGGCTCATCTTTATGGAATAAGCTTAAACGAACAACATTAGTGTTTGCTTCTTCTTGTGGACGGTAGAACAACATTTCTAGTTTGTTCTCGTCATTCAGAAGTTCTAGCTTTTCAATATCAACAACCGCTGCACTTGGTAAAACCTGATCTTTATACGCACTTGCAAACGCTTGTGCATATTTACGGTTTAATTCTTTACCGCGTGCTTCACCTGCGCTTTCAAGTAGTGCAGATTGGAGTCTATCTTCCCAAGTACGGGCTGCTTCAATTAGGTTGTTTTCGATGTCTTTCACGTTATATTCAATATTATTGTCAGTCACACGCACCGTGTAATGTGTACGGGCTAATGTTGACTCAGAGAAGAAAGTAGTAAATTCGACTTTATCGTCAGAATTAAATGCATTGGCTAAGATACGTTGCGTTTCACGACGTAGTGCTGTGTTATAGCGTTCACGCGGTACATAAACCATGCAAGAGAAGAAACGGCCATATGCGTCTTTACGCACAAAAATACGGCACATATCACGCTCTTGTACTTGTAATACGCCCATGGCAACTTCAAGTAGTTCAGCTTCACGTGCTTGCACAAGTTCATCACGTGGATACGTTTCTAAAATATTTAATACCGCTTTGTATGCATGGGTGCCTTTTGCAAAGTCACACATTTCCATAATGCGGTTAATCTTACTTTTCAGTACAGGTACATCAGCGGCGCTGTTGTTGTAAAAGCTTGATGAGAATAAACCAAGGAAGCGGTCTTCACCAATTACATTGCCCTCATCATCAAAACGCTTAATACCTACATAATCGATATACGCTGGACGATGTACACGAGACACTGAATTTGTTTTCGTTAAAATTAATAAGTTACTGCTACGCGCTTCTTGGCGCGCTACTTCAGGTAACTCAGAAAGTAAACGGCTATGCTCTTCGTCTGTGTTTTTCATCAGACCAAGGCTAGTACCTTTTTTACCTTTTAACTGGTAATCACCCTGCACTGGCGAAAGTTCATACTCACGGTAACCCATTAGCGTAAAGTTATCTTTAGCTAACCAGTCTAAAAACTCTACCGTTTCTGCAACTTCGCTTTCGTTATTGTTATGGTGGCGTTTAGGTAAGTCTTTCGTTACCGCAATAAGCTTTTCACGAATTGGCTGCCAATCTTCTACAGCGATAGATACGTCAACTAACACAGACTCAAGTTCTTTTTTGAAAGACTCAATTACTTTTGCATCTGTTTGACGATCAATCTCGATAAAGAACACAGTTTTTGTCGACGTTGATTCTTGCTCTGCTTTTAAGCTTGAAATACCGGTGATTTTAGCATTTTTATCACGTTGGATTTTCAGCGGAGAGTGAAGTAATAAGTGAGAAGCGATGTTTGCGCGGGTCATGGCCATACGCACAGAATCAACGAGGAAAGGCATGTCTTTCGCGATGATTTCAACAATGGTGTGCGATGACTGCCAGCCATCTTTTGCCACTTCAGGATTGAAAACACGGACAACCGCGTCATCAGAATTATTTTTTTCTAGCGAGTTCCATAGGCTTAGTGCAGCGCCATATAAGTCACTATCGTTGCGATGAGCCAAATCCTCTTTAGACATATTGCTGTACAAGGCTTTGGCGAATTTCTCAACGAGTAACACATTATCAGCGTGAACTTTTTTCTGGATCAGCTTACAGACATTATCTAAGATAACCGAGGCTTGCCCTTCATTTCGTGTCATTGTATGTTCCTTAATCTATACTACTTATCGATTAGTAGAATATTTGTACAGCCATTTATTAGCGTGGAGTCAGGTAAATTCTAACTCTTTTACAGCTAATAAACAGCCTTTTCGATGAAATCATTTTAAGCTTTTCAGCTATTTGGTCATCTATTCACAAAATATAGATATAAATGGCCATTACTGGCCATATCGGAGCACAATTATTCACATTATTTTTTCTGGTCAGTCCAGAGGAAGCTACCAATTGCAGGTAAAAGTAGTACTGCACCCAACATGTTAACCAAAAACATGAAGGTTAAAAGAATACCCATATCCACTTGGAACTTCAGATCAGAGAAAATCCATGTGCTAACACCAATGGCTAAGGTAATACCTGTGAACAGCACTGCACTACCTCGCTCTGCTAATGCATTACGATAAGCGACTTCCAGTGCCACACCTTGTTTTAGCTGCCCCATCATTGATGAAAGTATGTAAATCCCGTAATCGACACCAATACCAACACCTAAAGCGATAACTGGTAATGTCGACACTGTTAAACCTATTTCAAGTTGTACCATCAACGCTTGTGCTAAGGTTGATACGATGTACAGAGGTAATACAACCGCGACCGTTGCCTTCACACTTCTAAAGCTAATTAAGCATAGCAGGATTACGGCGCCGTAAACGTAAAGCATCATAGGTAGCTGTGCAGCTGATACCGATTCGTTCGTTGCGGCCATAACACCGACAGGGCCTGACGCTAGCTTAAACTTTAATTCATCGGTTTCTTCTGCCTTAGCAAACTCTTTAACTTTCGCTACCACATGATCAATCGTTTCTGCTTTGTGGTCATTTAAGAAAATAATCACTGGCATTACTGAGCAGTTACCATCGAGTAAACCTGAGCTTGTTTCAACCCGTGAAGTAGCTTGCACTAAACTTGCCGTATTGCGCGGCAGGCTTTGCCATTTTAAGTTCCCTTCGTTAAAGCCGGCATTAACTGACTGTGCAACTGAGCTTAAGCTCACAGCCGATTGTACCCCGGCAACGTTTTCCATCTGCCATTGGAAACGACTAATACGCTCCATAACATCATGCTCCGTACACGCAGCAGGATACGCTTCTACAATCACTTTTAGGATATCTGAAGAAATAGTGTATTTATCAGAAATCAAAAAGGTGTCTTGGTTATAGCGGGCATCTTGGTGCAAAGATGGCGCACCAGCATGTAAGTCACCAATACGCATTTTGTCAGCTTGCCAGTAACCCACTGCAAATAACACAGCCGTAAAGACGATAATAAAACCTGCCGTTTTACGATCTGTGGCTTTTACTAATAGCTCGCGTAACTTGTCTAGTAGATTTGGTTTGTCTGTGTGAGTACCTGCTTGAATATGCACAGAGCCTTCAAAGCGCATGTAGGATGCCCATACAGGTAATAAAATTAAATTAGTGAAAATAATTACCGCTACACCCAAACTTGCGGTGATAGCAAGTTCACGGATAATACCAATATCAATGGTGAGTAAGGTTAAAAAACCAATTGTGTCTGATAGCAGTGCAATACCACCCGGGATCAAAAGTGCTCTAAAGCTTGCCTGACAGCAAACCCGAGTTGAACTACCCGTAGACACTTTTTTGCCGATGTCATTGATCATTTGCACGCCATGGCTTACACCAATCGCAAACACTAAAAACGGCACTAAAATTGACATTGGGTCTAGACCAAAACCTAAGCTTGAGAGCAAGCCTAACTGCCAAACAACGGCAATGATTGAACAGGCAATCGGTAAAATTGTCAGTTTTAAAGAGTGGCAGAACAGCCAAACCATCACAAATGTGAAAGCAATGGCAATAGCAAAGAATAGCAGTACGCCCTTAGCGCCCTCTGCGACATCCCCTGCCATTTTCGCAAAACCGATAATATGAATACTAACCTTGTCAGTACTGAGCGGTTCACGAACTTGTGTTTCTAGCTTTTCTGCAAATGCTAAAGTGTCGAGTTTTTCTTGCGTTTGTGGATCAGTCTCAAGTAGCTGAGCGGTTACCATTGCACACGAGTAGTCACTGGCAATCATACGGCCAACGACTTTTGCTTTTTCGATGTTTTCTTTTACAACCGCAAGACCACGTTTATCAGCAGTGAAGTTTGCCGGAATAATTGGACCGCCAGCAAAACCATCTTCAACTACTTCAACAAAACGCGCACTCGGTGCGAAGATTGAATTAACTAACGGGCGATTTACACCTGGAATAAAGTAAAGCTGATCATGAACTGCTTTAAGTTGGGTGAAAAATTCCTCATTAAAAATATCACCATCTGCATCACAGACAGAAATTAAAATGCTGTTAGCTCCGCCAAACTGTTTTTCATGTTTGGTGTAAACTTTCATGTAGTCATGATTAAGCGGAATATTTTTATTAAACGACGCGTCTAATTGAATTTGTGTTGCTTTGAATAATAAGAAACAAGTGATCAAAGCAAAGGAAATAATTGCGAATAAGCGATGACGAAACACCGCTCTTTCTAAAATATCTAAAAAACCACGCATTACGGATTCAACTCCTTCACTTTAATGCCATTTTCTGAAGCCATAACTAGTTTGTCTTGAAACACAACACCATCAAGTAACGATTTACCATCGGCCATTTGTTGTTCTGATAATTGGCCATCCTCAATTTGGAATATCACCCCGCTATTGGCAAATAATAACCACTGGTTGTTGTATTTAATCGCGCTATTTACGGTTGCATAATTGTCGTGTGGTATTTGTTGCCACTGTTCGCTGCCTGCTTGGCGAGTGAAAATGTTGCCTCGAAGGCCTGCAACTAGGTCTTCCCCACCTTGATCCGCAGTTGACGCAAACGTAAAGAAAGAGCCCATATATATCTCCTCAAGACGCTGCCAGGTTTGACCATTGTCGACACTTTGTGCCATTAAACCCATTTCACCGGCTAGAAATAGACTCTCATCGGTTTTAACGATGCGATTAAAGTGCGGCAGTATTGAAGCAGTTTCAATTTCATAGCCTTCTGGGTCACTGTCTTTTAAATCATTGAGGTATTCACGGTCTTCTTCAAATAACAGGCTATCTAAAAAACGTTTCTGCCAAGTTTGGCCACCATCGTTAGTTTCATAAAACATTCCATATGCACCGACTGCATACCCTTGTTTGTCTGTAGTAAATAAAATGTCTAAACATGGCTTATCCATGTTTGGTAATGATTGCTGTAATTGCCACGTTTTACCTGCATCTACGGTATTGATGATGGTAGCATCATGGCCACATGCCCAACCTAAATCGCTATTATAAAAATCAACGGCTGTTAGCAGCACTTGAGTAGGCACACTGGCTTGTTGCCAAGTTTTAGCGTCTGTACTTGTGATAACCACACCGTGTTTGCCAACTGCAATGAGATTTGGGCCAGCTAGTTCAATGTCGGTGAGAAGAGTTTTGTTTGCGTTAACAGCGCTAATGGCTTGTTGTGGCATAGGCATGTCTTGAGCAAAACATGAAGCACTATAAGCAAGACAGGCATAAAGCAAATACTTCATAAAGATAAATCGCCTTCGAAAAAATAAAAAGAGAAGTCAAAAAAGTCACTGGGAAACCTAATGCGTGTACTGATGACTTACGCGAATTGCAAAAGGCACCTGGAGTCAGGTGCCTTAAATGGATTAACGACCTTCGCGGCGTAATGCGCTTGAAGTAAACTCGTTATCGTTGAATGATTGTGAGAAATCATACATTTTTTCTTGGTTGTCTAAACCAATTGCTAAATAACGACGAGAGTTAAGGTCATGATAAACTTCTAACGTACTCCAATGAGTTGGTACTTCATAGTAGTTAAGACCATGCGCCATCGCTACACGATACATTTGATCACGGTTATCATAGATATCCGCTACATGTACTTGCCAGCTATCCTCGTCAATATAAAAAACACGTTTCTTATAAATATGACGCGTGCCCTCTTTTAGGTTCGCTTCAACCACCCAAACACGGTGTTTTTCATAACGAACATGCTCAGGGTTGATATGACCTGCTTGTAGAATATCATCGTAGCTTAGTTTGTCGCTGTGAAGCTTGTAGCTGTTATAAGGAATATAAAGTTCTTGCTTACCTTTTAATGTCCAGTTGTAACGATTCGGAGAACCATTGAACATATCAAAGTCATCAGTCGTACGTAAGCTATCAGCTGCTGTTCCCGGTGCATCGTAGGCAACATTTGGTGCACGACGAACACGACGCTGGCCTGAATTGTATGTCCATGCTTGGCGTGGTGTTAAAATTTGGTCCATCGTTTCATGTACTAATAACGCAGTACCGGCAAGACGAGCAGGCTCAGTTACCTTTTGCTTAAACTTAAACAAGATATTAGATTCTTGAAGCTTCTCAGGTGTTGCTTCAGGTGATGAGTACTCAACTAACAGTTGCTCATCAAAACCTACATAGTTATATGAACCAGAGGCTGTCGGTGCAGCTTGACCACCAGAACGTTCAATTGATAGGCCACGGAATCGCAACAAGTGGTTCCAAATAGCTTCTAAACCATCTTTAGGAATTGGGAAAGGAACACCCACAGCGGTATTTTTAATACCGTTACCACCTTCAACTAATTCAGCTGTCGTCGAATATTTTTTAGTTGCATCATATACAAACTGTGGATATGACGCACTACGACGGGTTGGGTAAATGTTCATTTTGAACGTATCAGGATAGGTATTGAATAATTCAATTTGACCTGGGCTCAAGTAGTCTTTGTACTGGGCAACGTTCGATTTATCAATCGTGAATAAAATTTTATCATCGGCATATGGATCTGGATGGTGCATACCCGGTTTGTAACCTGCTGGCGGTGTTGTGATACCACCATCCCAAGCTGGAATAGAACCGTCTTTATTCGCTGCTTTTTCAGCGCCAATTGGCGTTAAATCACTGCCTAAACGTGCCGCTTCATCAGCGGTAATTTTTGCAAGTACACTTGAGCTTGCGAAAACGCCGCAAAACGCTGCAGCAATGAGGGTAGGTTTTCTAATAATCATAATTTACCCTTAGATTGAATATTTAATATTAAATGAAACATAATCGCGGTCAGAGAAAGTATTCGTTGCGCCACCACCCCAGAATGAGTTGTAGCTAAAGTCGAATGACCACGCATTTTGATAATTGAAGTTCATAGTAACACCGAGTGATTTACGGTCTTCAATAAATAAATACATCGGATCTGGTGTAATACCATTCACATCGTGTGAGAAAACAAAACGAGGTGAGAAGTTTACGCCACTAAAAATATTGTAGTAATCACCCTTAGCGATAAGGCGATAGCCCCATGCAGACGCTGTTGGGAATGGGTTTGTTTCAGGACCATTAGACAGACCTAGGTGAAGTGTTGAATAATCATCACTTAATGGGCCTTGCATAATGCCGCTTCGACCAGTACCGGAAACGTTTAAACGGAGCTCGTCATAATCCGGCATATCGTTAATTCTAACGCCACCAACTTCACCAACTACCGCCCAGCTATCAGCACCTAATGATGGACCAAATAAGTGTGTTGCAGTAAATTGTAATTGAGCAGTGTTACGAAGAATAAATCCTTGTGCTACTTCACCAGGACCTACAACGCTAGTTGCATCACCCGGACTCATTTGCGAAATACCTGCAAAATCAGGGCGAATACCTGCAACAGCCAATTGCTCTGGCATACCCGCGTAAAGTAACTCTACGTCATCAATTTGCAGAGGCTCATCTTGACGGAAAGCAAATTCACCAGAAAAAGCCGTTTCACCAATTGATGTATTGAAGCTCAAGCCATATAGCTTAATGTCTTCTGGGTATTCTAGCTGGCCTTTGGTAAATGCTTGTAAACTAGTTACATTATCTTCAGTGATATCTGTTGTTAATAACATACCGATATCAGCAGCGATTGCCGCATCAGTGAAGTTTGATACCTGGCCTGAAATCACAGGACGACGGCTATGGTAGTTAATGTGGTATAACGCTACTTCAGTATCGTTTAACTCAGGTAAAAACATACCCAAGCGTAAACCGTATTGACCACCATCATCAGGTTCATTTTTACCTGCACCGCCCTTACCTTTCAACGCAACTTTGGTTGGGTAAGCGAGATACATTTGCGACATCATCGCTATGCCTTGTGCTGATGTAGGGTCAACACCTTGCGAGCGAACAATATCATCTAAATTATTTAAGCTTTCTGTTAAGAATGCTAAATCGATATCTGGGTTAGACGTGAAGCCTAATTGAATATTCTGCTGATAGCCATTTTCTGACGCGAAATCGTTCGTCGAGAAGTAAGTACCAGCCGCTGGAAGGCGTGTTTCATGCCATTCATATTGGTAGAAACCTTCTAGCGTCAAGTTATCTGTGATGCCTAGTGATGCCCAAAGCATACCAACAGGTATGAAAGCTTCTTTTAACTCTGCACCTGGCGCTTTTAAACGATCGATATCAACAGGGTTAACGTTAATACCATGAGAAATCAAAGTACTCTCACCCCAGTTCACAACTTGTTGGCCTAAACGAATAGACAGCGGGTTACGGCCTTCATTTAAATCAAAATTTGCCCAAACATAGGCGTCAAGTAAACGTAAATCAGCACATACTTGTTCTTTAGTGTCGTCATCATCACAAGGGTCAACTTTTTTACCCGACGTTGGATTGGTATAAGCAAAGTCACCATCCATTAAGGCAAAATCATAAAAATACATAAAGCGAGTGAAGAAACCAAAGTTATCTTTACTGATAGAAAGCTCATGAGTGCCTTTTAATAACTTTGAGAATGAATCTCCACTATCAAAGTTTAAGTTTCCGGCATCACCATTATTTGAGTAAGCACCTGGTTGGTTCCAAACATCAGCTGAAGAATAAATAGGGTTTAGAGCTGAGTGATAACCTGTCCAATCAAATGATGGATTATTACTTTTACCTATGTGTTGAAAGTCTCGGTCTTCAACACGAATGCTTTGACCATAAGAAAAGTTAGAGTCAAAACGTATGTCAAAGTCACCTAACTCGAAATTAGCCGCGTGCAAAGATGTGCTTGAGAGACCTAGTGTTGCTGCTGCAAGCCCCAAAGCTATTTTGTTTTTAACAAAAAGCGATCGTTTTATCATTGTGTTCATCCCCCTGTAACGGGTTGTTTTGTGATCAAATTGTTGTTTTTAGTATCTTTCTAACGATAGAAGCGAAACAGTAAAATTACAATATAGAACGCGTCTAATCGGTTAATATTTATTTAAAAATGTGACGTTTACGTATTGGTAAGACGTCATACCAGATAATTTATACACGTAAATTAACAATAGAACAAATCGAATTAACAAAAATATAATAAATTTAGCGAATTGGGGATAGATAAAATTAGTGTTTTTTATGAAAAATCATCAAAAAAAGCAGCCGTAGCTGCTTTTTTAACTAATTTTCTCGAGTTTTAAAAACTGATTTTCAGACGTTAATGTCAGCCTAAAACGCCCTCTTATTCCTAGCGAAGAAATAAAAGGACGCAAATGGTGAGCATCAAAGCGAACTGTCTTGCCACCATCCTCTGTGACTTGCACTGATTTATATTTACCATGGTAATAATCAAGACATTCCGAGTAACTCAGATACAAGGCAAAATAATATTCTGTCATTAACTTTCGAGTGCTTTCTCTACTTTTTCAAACAGATCATCACTAAGGCCATCTAAATCAGCTAAACGTTGCAATTGTGCTTTCATTGCCGCTGAACGATTTTCATCATAGCGTTTCCATGACATAAAAGGTGTCAGCATGCGCGATGCATTTTGCGGGTTAATATCATTTAGTTTCACTAATAAGTCACCTAATAGCTGGTACCCTTCACCATCAGCTCGGTGGAACTGAGTGATATTAAAGTGACTAAAGCTACCAACCAAAGCACGCACACGGTTAGGGTTACCAAAGTCAAAACTTGGATGATCATAAAGCGCTTTGATATCGCTGATACTCGTTGCTGAATCTTTCATCGCTTGCAGTGCAAACCATTTATCCATAACGAGTACATCATGACGCCATTTAGCATCAAACTCTGTTAAAAGCGTATCACATAGTGAGTGATTTGCTTTTACAACAGCACTTAATGCAGCAAGGGCATTGGTCATATTATTACTGTGGGCTGACTCTCTGATGAGGCTATTAACATCGCTGTGATTTGTTTTCGCTAAATAGTATAAACAAAGTTGCTTAAGAGCACGTACTGCAACGGCTGTAGCGGATGTTGAACCATCATCTTCAAGCACGTTATAACAATTAACCAATGATTCTGTTAAGAAGTTGGCAATTTGCGATTCAAATGCATTTTGTACAGCAATAATGTCATCAACAGGGATGACGGCATATTCTGCTGCAAGAGTATCGTAGCTAGGCAGTTTTAACAGCTCCGCAATCAATGCAAGGTCACCTTCACGATTATCAACTAGTAGCTTTAATGCCGACAAGATATCATCAGATAAGCAAGCTTCACCACTGGCAATCGCTGCTTTCATTTCATTAGTAAATAAACGCTGCTGAGCATCCCAACGTGAAAAGTCACTGCGAGCAAAACGCATAATATGTAACAGATCAGCGGCAGATGTATTTTGATTAACAATACATGGCGCAGAGAAATCTTCGAGTAGCACTGCTACTGGGCGCTGTTTAATACCTTCGAAAACAAACTGCTGCGTTTTTTCAGTGACATTCAATACCGAATCTTGCGGCTGATTATCAATCACAAGAGGTAATGACTGCCCTTCACTATCTAAAAGCTCAATAGCAAAAGGAATGTGCAGTAAGGCATTGTTAGGCTGATTATCAGGTGCAAACTGCTCAATGCTTAATGTGAAAGTCTGGTTTTGTTCATCATACGCCTGCTCTACATTGAGCTTAGGTGTACCCGCTTGACTATACCAACGCTTAAATTGTGTTAAATCAATGCCAGACGCATCACTCATGGCTGCAACAAAATCATCACAAGTAACTGCTTGTCCGTCATGGCGCTCGAAATACAATGCCATACCTTGTTGGAACTTTTCTTCTCCAAGTAAGGTGTGCATCATACGAATAACTTCAGCTCCTTTGTCATACACAGTCACTGTATAAAAGTTATTCATTTCAATGACTTTTTCTGGGCGAATTGGGTGCGCCATCGGCCCTGCATCTTCACTAAACTGATGAGTACGCATGACTTTAACGGCATCAATACGATTAAGCGCACGTGAACCTAAGTCGCTACTAAACTCTTGGTCACGGAAAACCGTTAAGCCTTCTTTTAACGACAGTTGGAACCAGTCACGGCAAGTCACACGGTTGCCGGTCCAGTTATGGAAGTACTCGTGCCCTACAATAGATTCAATCGTATGGTAATCTTTGTCTGTGGCTGTTTCTTGATTTGCAAGAACACATTTAGAGTTAAAGATATTCAGGCCTTTATTTTCCATTGCGCCCATGTTGAAGAAATCAACGGCAACAATCATGTAAATATCTAAATCGTATTCAAGGTTAAATCGCTCTTCATCCCATTGCATTGATTTCTTTAAAGATGTCATGGCATGTGGCGTTTTTGATAAATTACCTTTATCAACAAACAAAGCTAATTCAACTTTTCGTCCAGACTTCGTCGTGTAATGGTCACGTAATACGTCAAAATCACCGGCGACTAATGCAAATAAGTAGCTAGGCTTTTTAAATGGGTCTTGCCATTTTACAAAATGACGACCGTCATCTAAGTTACCTGATTCAATTTGGTTACCATTAGACAGCAAGTGAGTGTACTTTTTGTCGGCAATAATGGTTACATCAAAGCTGGCAAGTACGTCTGGGCGGTCAAGGTAATAGGTAATCTTTCTAAACCCTTCAGCTTCACATTGCGTACAATAAGCACCACCCGACAAGTACAAACCTTCTAACGAGGTATTCGTTTGCGGGTCAATATGGTTTTCAATTTTCAGAATAAAGCTTTCAGGTAAGTTATGAATGATCAGCTTTTCATCTTCTAGCGTGTAATCATCATACGCTTTGTCATCAACCATCAATGAAATTAGCGTTAAATCAACACCATCAAGCAAAAGATCTGCATTGCTTTCATCGGTACGATTGATTGTCATTGTTGACTGCACTGATGTTTTTAAAGGGGCTAATTCGAAGCGTAAATCGATGTGTTGGATTGAAAATTGTGGGGCTTGGTAATCTTTTAAATATTGAGCTTGAGGTTTACTCGTAGCAGACATTACTGACTCCAAATGGCCCTGCTTAGCAGGGCCTAAATAGTTTATTCGGCGTTAGCTTCTTGTTTAAGATGTTTTGGGGTAATACGTAAAATTTTAATACCAAAATAGGCATAAACAACCGCTAAGAATGGATTAATTAAATTAAAGAACGCGTACATTGCATAGTCAAATGGATTGATTAGTAAAACACTTTGCATGTAGGCACCACAGGTATTCCAAGGAATAAGTGGGCTAGTAATTGTGCCACCATCTTCTAATGTGCGAGATAAGTTAACAGGCTTTAAACCACGTTTTTCATATTCGTCTTTAAACATACGTCCAGGAACAACAATCGCGATATATTGGTCAGCTGCAACCGCATTGGTACCAATACAGGTTGCAATCGTTGCAGTGATAAGAGAACCCGTGCTTTTAGCAATTTTTAAGATGCTCTTAACGAACATATCAAGTAAGCCAGTTTTTTCCATGATAGCGCCAAACATCAAGGCCGTCATAATCAGCCAAGTGGTTGTTAACATGCCAGCCATACCACCACCGCTCAATAATGAATCCATTTTTTCATCGCCAGTGTCGATGCTGAAACCATCAAAGAACGTTGTCCAAACTAATTTGAAGTAACCAATTGCTTGGCCTTGTGATGCATCAATTTGGCTATTGATTAAATCAGATTGAAATAACATAGCCCAAATCGCGCCTAGCACCGCACCAATCGAAATAGCTGGGAAAGCTGGCATCTTACGAATTGCTAAAAACAACAACACCACCAGTGGCACTAGCATTTCAAAACCAATATTAAAGTTTTGCTCTAATAAATTAACTATTTCATCAATACGGCCCGCTTCTGTTGAACCACCGGCATTAAAGCCCATAAAGATAAAAATAACTAACGCAATAATGAAGCTTGGCACTGTAGTCCAAAGCATGTGATGAATATGCTCAAATAAATCAGCCCCAGCCACTGCTGGCGCTAAATTAGTTGTTTCAGAAAGCGGGCTTAATTTATCACCAAAGTAGGCACCAGAAATGACCGCACCTGCTGTAACAACTGGTTCAAGACCAAGACCAGTTGCAACACCTAATAACGCCACACCGATAGTCGCAGCTGTGGTCCAAGAGCTACCAATACTCATAGCCACAATGCCACAAATCAAACAGCTAGCGGCATAGAACCAGCTCGGATTGATAATTTGTAAGCCATAGTAAATTAGAGTGGGTACAGTTCCTGATAACAGCCAAGTACCGATTAAGGCACCCACCATTAACAGTATAATGATTGCTCCAAGGGATAAGGTGATCCCCTCAATCATGGCTTGTTCTAGTTTCTTCCAGGTGTAACCATTTTTTAAGCCAATTAATGCCGCGGTAAATGTAGCGAATAATAAAGCGATTTGGTTAGGACCAGATGATGAGTTATCACCGAATAAATAAACAGCAGCGCCTAGTAGGCACACGAGCACAGTAATTGGGATTAAGGCATCTAAAAAACTGGCCTGTTTAATTGGCTTCTCTTCAATTGAATTCAAAAGATAGTCTCCTACACGTCTTATGTGGCGTGTTTAATTATTATTGTAAGCTTTGACGCAAAACTTCAGTGGCCTTATGCAGCCAGATTTTGTGATTATACCAATCTAACCTGTTTTAGGTAGCAAAAAAGGCGCTTAAGCGCCTTTTTATTAATCGATATTGCTAATTAATTGCTAATTATTTCTTAGCGATACGACCATATTTTATATAATCTTGGGTGATTAATGCCGCTTCTTCTAAGAAAGGGTCTAGCTCGTCAAGGCTATCAGGTAAATCGTCAAGCTTCTCAACTGGCTTTTCACCAAGGCGAACAAGTCGTTCATTAGCACGTTCTAACGCGCGTTCTTCACCTTCGTCTTTCTCTTTTAGACGCGTCGCTTCAACCAATGAGATAGTCTTACGGTCTTTCTCTTCTTGATAGCGTTTAATGTCAGCAAATACATAGCCAAACTCAGGCTCGTCTGCAATACGGGCATCATGAAGCTTATTAACGTAAGCAATCGCTGGTTTGAGGTTATCAACAGAGTTGTACTTAGCACGTATGATACTATCCCAAGGTAGCGCGTTGTCTTGTTGACTCTCACCCCACTCTGATGGCTCAATTGCCGATGGGAATGACACATCTGGGATCACGCCTTTGTGCTGTGTGCTTCCGCCGTTAATTCGGTAGAATTTTGCAATGGTATACTGCACGCTACCTAATGGGTGGTCGTATAGGTCATAAGCACGGCCAAGTGGTTTATGCTGCTGTACAGTTCCCTTACCAAAAGTTTGCTCACCAATCACAATTGCACGGCCATAATCTTGCATTGCTGCTGCAAAAATTTCTGAGGCAGACGCACTGTAGCGATCAACTAACACTGTCAGTGGGCCATCGTAAAAAGTGACACCATCACGGTCTTTTTGCTCTTCAATACGATTATTTAGCGTATGAATTTGTACTACAGGACCTTGATCGATAAATAAGCCAGAAAGTTGCGTCGCTTCGTAAAGTGAACCACCGCCGTTTTGACGTAAATCGATAATGATACCGTCAACTTTGGCTTCTTTTAATTTTGCAATTTCAACTTTTACGTCTTGCGATAAATTGTTATAGAAACCAGGGATTTCAATCACACCAATTTTGCTGGTTAAGTCTGAATATTTTGCTTCAAATACTTCAGATTTTGCAGCACGGTCTTCTAAGCGAATTTTATCACGCGTGATTTCAACCACTTTTGGTGTACCGTGAGCATCCGCCCCTTTTAAGTATTGCAAGCGAACTTTTGTCCCTTTCGGGCCTTTGATTAAATCAACGACGTCATCTAAACGCCAGCCAATCACATCAACAAACTCTTCACCTTCTTGCGCAACACCAATAATACGGTCATCTGCCTTTATTTGTTCAGACTTATCAGCCGGTCCGCCTGGGACTAAGCTACGGATTACCGTGTAATCTTCGTCATAGCTAAGCACCGCACCAATACCTTCTAACTCAAGATCCATGTCCATCTTGAATTGCTCAGCGCGACGAGGTGATAAATAAGAGGTATGCGCTTCAATGCTTCGTGCGAATGAGTTCATCACGATTTGAAAAGCATCTTCACTGTTCGTTTGTACTAAACGCTTTTGCGCGTTGTGGTAGCGTTTGGTCAAGACTTCTTTAATGCCTTGCCAATCTTTACCAGTCATTTTTAATCGTAAAGCATCGTATTTAACGCGCTGACGCCAAAGTTCATCAAGCTCAGCTTGGCTTGTTGCCCACTCAGCGTCTTCACGGTCAAACAGGTACTCATCTTCTTTATCGAACTTCATTTCGTTTTCAAGTAACGATAAAGAATAGTCATAGCGTTCAAAACGACGTTTTAAACTTAAATTAAAAATATCAAAAGCAAATCCCAATTTACCTGTCGACAATGCATTATCAAACTGGTCTTTATATTGCTCAAACGAGGCAATATCAGAGGCTAAAAACACATTTTTATTGTAGTCGAGAGATTCAATGTAACGATCAAAAACCTTCTCAGATAATTCATCGTTAAATTTAATTGGTTTGTAGTGTGCACGAGTAAATAAGTTTGTCACCCGTTTGCTTGCCGTACTATGTTGGCTTTCTTGCTTGAGTACTGGCAGGTCTTTTTCAGTCAAATTGTCTGAAGATGCCAATAATGAACCTGAAAACAGGGCAGCGACTAACGGAATGAGCGTAAACTTTTTACTCATACACAACTCCTTTATTTTTTACAGCTATTAAATGATATACAGGCTGTCTGCTTTGGTCTTAACTTGCATCCCTGTTACTAACTCAACGTGAACTTCATCTTTATTCACTTCAGTAATAACCGCGTTTACAAGTGCTTGGCCAAGTTTAACTTTAACTTTGCTATTAACCTTGACCTCTGAGGCAGGTAAAGGTTCAACTTTTCCTGAACGTTTTGCAGGAGCAGCTTTAGCAGGCTTATTACTTACTTTAGCGCCTTTTTCGCCAGATTTAGCGTGGTGGCCACTATTCTTTTTGTAAGATTTTGTGTCACCGTCTTTGCGTGGGCGTTGTGGCTTCTTACGCTTCGCCATTTTAGCGCGGCTTTCTTCTAACGCTTTTTGTGCGTGCTCAATGTGCTCTTGTTCTACTTTTTCGTCTTGATTACCATCAAGATCGATACGGAACTCAGACTTAGTCACCGCTTCTAAATAGCGCCAGTTTGATGTGTACTTTCTTAGTGCTTGACGAACCTGAGTTTTACTTACTTTCTCAGAACCTTCAATACGCTCAGCGATATCTTTAAAGATACCTACTTTAAGCGGCTGAATACCGTCTTTTTGTTTAAAACATTGTGGAAATTCTTGGTATAAGAAATCCAATACTTCATTAATATCTTTTAGCTTGTTTGTGGTTTCCATGTTAGAACCTTTTATTACATCTTTTCATCAAGTGATGAATCGACATAGTGTGTTACCCAGTCGGTCAACTCTTCGAAGTCCGCTTCAATAAGCGCTAAATCACCACGAAGGTGTTCCCAAATACCATTTATAATTTCATCAATTGATTCACAGTCAAGGTCATCTGGTAGACGCTCCCATGCCATGTGAATCAAGTCGTTGAGCCTTTCGGCAACAACTTCTTCTTCCCCTTCCCAATCACCAACATCATGGATTGCAAAGAGGTAATCTTGCACATTTAGCAGATCTTTCATTTTAGATTTGCCTCAAAGCATTTTACCAATGCTTCTAAACCAGCTTGATCATCAGCATCGAATCGCGCAATGCTTGGGCTGTCGATATCAAGTACAGCAAATACTTTACCGTCTTTGAAAATCGGCACAACTACTTCAGAGTTAGATGCAGCATCGCAGGCAATATGACCAGCAAATGCATGCACGTCTTCAATGAGTTGTGTTTGTTGTGTTTGCGCGGCAGTTCCACATACCCCTTTACCTACTGGAATACGGATACATGCAGGATTACCTTGAAACGGCCCTAGCACTAATTCTTCAGGTGAATCCATTAAATAAAAGCCCGCCCAATTGATATCCTCTAAAGAGGTAAATAACAGCGCACTAATATTTGCCATGTTGGCAATAACATTTGATTCACCAGTGATTAGCGACTCAGTTTGTTTAACTAATGACTGGTAAAAATCTTGCTTTTGCATACCAAACTACTTCTTATTAAACATACAGTAGCTAAAGGTACTCTTTGTAGACGACAAATGAAACCTTTTAAGGGCAAAAAAAAACATTTTGCCCTCAATTTCAGTCAGCTTGATTAAATATTCTGCTATTGATGAGAAGATTGTGTTGTAAGGCCCTGTCTTAAACCGAATAAAAACAGTCCAGCTGCCAGAGCAGACATCACAGCATTGACTACAAAAGCCATACCTGTTGTAGCGCTCAGTAAGTAGCTAAAAATAGCGCCACCTAGTAAGCCAAGTGTCAGAACACCTGAATAATTAACCTTTGCATATTTAAACATAAGTAAATAACCAGGCACTACAAATGCTGCCATAGTTAAGCCTACTATGTGTGCATTGGCAATTGCGCTAACAAGTAAATTAAAGAAAATGCTAAAACCATTTCCTTCAAGTGTGAATGCATAATAAAGGCCTAAGATACAACCGATGATCACAGGCGATAATAAAGAAAGTCCTACACTCTTTGCTAAACGATGTTTCATAAATTCCCTAATGTCACAAAGATAATACGAGAAGTGTTAAGCATGGACTAACTAGTTAAAATGCGAAATATCGACAATAGTCGTAATTTGCAGAACAAATGAAAAGCACAAGAAACAAAAAAGCCGCTGAATAAATTCAGCGGCTTCAATGATGGTGGAGAGATAGGGATTTGAACCCTAGAGGGGCTACAAACCCCTGCCGGTTTTCAAGACCGGTGCATTCGACCACTCTGCCATCTCTCCGAATGCGAAAACCTACCCGCTTACGCCAGTAGTAAAAATAATGGTGGAGAGATAGGGATTTGAACCCTAGAGGGGCTACAAACCCCTGCCGGTTTTCAAGACCGGTGCATTCGACCACTCTGCCATCTCTCCGACGGCGTGCATAATAGATAAGGCAGCCGTGTTTGTGAAGCTTTTTTTCAAAAAAACTGTTTAAGTGATTAAAAAACAATTAATTTGCTCAGCATTAGTACAACAATGTTTAGATTGTGCGCAACATTGAACTTTTCAATTATTTATCTTGTCTATTGATCCACAATAGTTTGCCCAAATATATAACTCTTGATAGGCTTAGTTCAGTTTAATAATTGGAACTAACGAACGTATAAGTTCATTTAAAGGAGCTCTAACAATGGCGTTTAATCAATCGTACAATACTGCAAGACCAGTAATGTCGACTATTGAAACCAATAAAGTTTTAAAAAATACTTATTTCTTACTTGCCATGACACTGGCATTTAGCGCAGTGACAGCAGGTATCTCAATGGCAATGAATCTACCTTATTTTATGGGGATAGTTTTTAGCTTGATTTCACTTGGTGTGCTTTTTGTTGTTCACAAAAAGGCAGACAGTGCATCAGGTGTTGCTTGGGTGTTTGTATTCACAGGTTTGATGGGCGCAGGACTCGGTCCAATGCTTAACTACTATGCTGCAATGCCAAATGGCCCTATGCTCATTATGCAAGCGTTAGGCTCTACTGCGTTAATCTTCTTTGGTTTGTCTGCTTATGCACTTACCACGAAAAAAGACTTCTCATTTATGGGTGGCTTTTTAACTGTGGGTTTAATCGTAGTGATTATTGCAAGCCTAGTTAACTTATTCATCGGCAGCTCAATCACCTTTATGGTTATCAATGCTGCAGTTGTACTTATTATGTCTGGTTTAATCTTATTTGACACTAGCCGTATTATTAATGGCGGTGAGACCAACTACATCCGCGCAACTGTTGCTTTATACCTGAACGTATATAATTTATTTACGTCTCTTCTTCACCTACTTGGTGCAAGTGATGACTAATTAAATAGTTCTGCTAAAATAGCCCCTTTCTAGGGGCTTTTTTATTGGATGCGTTTTGGCACAATTTGTACTTTCTCTTCATACCGCGCCGACCGATCACGACACAACTCAACGGCTAATTAAATTTGCACAGGCCTGTCTTGACTCTGGTCACTCAATTGCAGCTATCTTTCTTTATCAAGCAGGTGTTTACCACGCAAGTAACCATTTAGAACTTGCCAGTGACGAGCTGCCAATTAATCGTTTGTGGCAGTCGTTGAGTGAGAAAGAGGTCCCCCTACTGCTATGTGTCACTGCTGCTGAAAAACGAGGCTTAGATATCGATAACACAAGCGTGTTTACCGTCGCTGGGCTTGCAGAATTTGCGATGCTTGTCAGTGAAGCGGATAAATGGGTGCAATTTAAATGAAAAACATTTTAGTGATCAGCCAGCATGGCCCATTTGATGATCAACATATTCGTGAATCACTCGACACCACACTAATTTTTGCTGCTATTGAACAAAACATTAGTTGGCTACTCAGTGGTGAAGCTGTTTTAGCTTTGAAGAAAAACCAGCAGCCAGAGCAACTTGGCATTAAAAACTATTTTAAAACCATTAAAACGCTTGAATTATACGATGTTGAAAATATATATGTATGTGAAAAGTCGTTGATGGATTTTAACCTCACACAAGAAAGCTTAATTATTGATGTTAAAGTAGCTAACTTTGAGCAACAGCGTGAATTAATTAGCCAGCAACATCAGGTGGTGACACTATGAGTACCTTGCATATTTTTTCAAAACCTTTATCGCACTACTGCAATAATATGTTGGCCAATTTAATTTCTTCAGAAGATACAGTGCTACTTGTTAGTGATGCTTGTTATAACAACATGCAGTTTAAACAGTTCTCTTCAGCAATTCATTTACTTGAAGAAGATGCTGCAGCTCGTGATATTTCATTCAATCAAGGCGATATCGCAATAAACTATACACAGCTTGTAGAAATGACTTTAAACGCAAAAAACACAATTACTTGGTAAACCATGCTTGAATTTAATGACAAACAGATTGAAACCGACAAACAAGGCTATTTACTTGATTCAAATGATTGGTGTGAAGAGCTTGCACCCATTATTGCAGAGCAAGAGAACATTACCTTAAGTGAGCAGCACTGGGAAGTTGTGCATTTTGTGCGTGATTTTTACGTAGAGTACAACACCAGCCCTGCAATACGCATGCTGGTCAAAGCAATGGCCCAAAAGCTAGGTGAAGAAAAAGGAAATAGCATGTACTTGTATAAACTATTCCCTAAAGGCCCCGCTAAGCAAGCGACTAAAATTGCAGGTTTACCTAAACCGGCTAGGTGTATTTAATGGTTAATAAAGCCAATAGCAAATCACGTCGCAGCAGCGGTCGAACTTATTCAAGGCCGACTCAAAAACGCCAAGTTAAAAAAGCAATTAGCCCTGAGCAGCGCAAAGTGGTGCTATTTAACAAACCATTTGATGTGCTTTGCCAATTTACCGATGACCAAAACCGCAAAACGCTTGCCGACTTTATTACTATTAAAGACGTGTATGCAGCAGGACGCCTAGACAGAGATAGCGAAGGACTGTTGCTACTTACCAACTGCGGTAAATTACAACACACACTCACTGAACCCAATAAAAAAACAGCTAAAACTTATTGGGTGCAAGTAGAAGGTGATGTGACTGATGAGGCAATCTTTGCGCTTAACAAAGGCGTAGAGCTTAAAGATGGCATGACCAAGCCAGCCAAGGTTAGACGTATTGACGAGCCATCAATTTGGCCGCGTACCCCGCCCGTTCGCGAGCGTAAAAACATTCCAACCAGCTGGTTAGAAATCTCTATCACTGAGGGGCGTAATCGCCAAGTTCGCCGTATGACAGCGCATGTTGGCTTCCCTACTTTGCGATTAATTCGTTACAGCATTGGTAACTATACCCTTGATGGCTTAGACAGTGGTCAGTTTAAAGTAGTGAACAACCCAGATGCATAAACCCAATGTCACAGTGGCCGCCATCGTCACATGCCAAGACAAATTTTTACTTGTTAAAGAGCGTGATAAACACACAGGTGATATTTGCTATAACCAGCCTGCCGGCCATTTGGAAGCCAATGAAACCTTAGCTGAAGCAGCTCATCGCGAACTTATAGAAGAAACAGGGATTAGTCTAAATGCTAGTCACCTGGTTGGTATCTATAATTTACACGCCGCGAATGGCATTCACTATATGCGTTTTAGCTTTGCTTTTAATAGCCCAGAGCTGTTTAAACCATCTCCCAAAGATGATGACATTCTCAGCGCAGATTGGTTTAGCCTTGAGCAAATTAAAAGCCTGCCACTTAGAAGCTCTCTGGTTTTAAAATGCATTGAAGATCATTTAGCTGGTAAAGCCTACCCACTTAGTTTGATTTACCAATAAGCGCTGTGATTTTGGCTGGTTTGGGTGTCTAAAAGCATGCTATAATACCGGCCTTTCCATAGCAGTTAAAAAATGACAGCGAATATTATGAGCGAAAATAGTCACATTAAAGTCATCGTGGGTATGTCCGGCGGTGTTGATTCTTCTGTATCAGCGTATTTATTAAAGCAACAAGGCTATCAAGTTGAAGGCCTGTTCATGAAAAACTGGGAAGAAGACGATAATGATGAATATTGCGCTGCAGCTGAAGACCTAAAAGACGCACAAGCTGTGTGCGACAAGCTAGGGATTGAGCTTCACACTGTAAATTTTGCAGCCGAATACTGGGACAACGTGTTTGAGTACTTTTTAGCAGAGTACAAAGCAGGCCGTACGCCAAACCCAGACATCATGTGTAATAAAGAAATTAAATTCAAAGCATTTCTAGAATTTGCAGCACAAGCACTTGGGGCTGATTACATCGCGACTGGCCACTATGTTCGCCGCGAAAAACGTGGTGATAAATTTGTAATGTGTCGTGGCCTCGATGACAACAAAGATCAAAGCTATTTCTTATACACTTTAAGCCATGAGCATATTGCGCAAACACTTTTCCCTGTTGGCGATATTGCTAAGCCTGAAGTACGCCGCATCGCTGAAGAGCAAGATTTAATTACGCACGATAAAAAAGACAGTACTGGTATTTGTTTTATTGGTGAGCGTAAATTTAAAGACTTCTTACAAAAATTCTTACCAGCACAGCCAGGTAAAATTGAAGATACCGATGGCAACGAAGTGGGTGAGCACGAAGGCTTGATGTACCACACACTTGGTCAACGTAAAGGTCTATTAATTGGCGGCATGAAAGAAGGTTCGGGTGAACCTTGGTATGTAGTTGATAAAGACGTTGATCGTAACGTATTAGTGGTTGGTCAAGGTAAAGACCACCCTCGCCTGTACAGCAATGGTTTAAATGCAAACCAGCTGCACTGGGTTGACCGCGAAGGTCCGAAAGGGACCACACGCTGTACTGTTAAAACCCGCTATCGCCAAGAAGATATCAGCTGTACTTTACTTGTTGGTGAAGATGGTATGGCGCGCGTACTATTTGATGAGCCACAAAAGGCAGTGACACCGGGCCAATCAGCCGTATTTTACGCTGACGAAGTCTGTTTAGGTGGTGGTATTATTGATTCGGTGATCAAATAATGACAGAGCACCAAGTCATGGCTTTAGCTGCCATGTGTCAAGTTGCTAAACAAGTACAAAAAGTTGCGCAATATGGCCAAGGCAGTGATCACGAATTAGAAAAATTACTAAACTGTATTGTTGAAACATCACCAAATAGCCCTGAAGACGTGTATCAGGGTAAGCATAATTTACGTGAAGGCTATCGCATTTTGATTGCACAGCTTTCGGCTGGCGCCGACAAAGACGTCGAAATCGTAAAATATGTGGGTGGTTTAATGCAATTAGAACGTGCATTAAGTTCAAAACAAAACAGTTTAAATGAATTAGGTCGTCGCATTGATGATGTTAAACGTCGCCTCGACCATTTTGCTATCACAGATGATACTGTAGTAGCAGCGCTTGCTGATATTTACTCATCGGTGCTAAGCCCCCTTGGGCATCGTATTCAAGTGTATGGCAAGCCAGAGTTATTAAAACAGCAGCTCACGCAAAACAAAATTCGTGCCCTATTATTGGCCGGAATTCGTAGTGCCGTGTTATGGCGACAAATGGGCGGTAAACGCCGTCACTTTTTCTTTGCAAAAAGAAAAATCCTCGCCATTGCTAAACAATCAATTTAATTATCGTTCAAACTAGACAATTTAGGAGTCATTATGGAGCTTTCAGCGTTAACCGCTATCTCTCCGGTAGATGGTCGCTATGGCAGCAAGACCACGGAACTACGCAGCATTTTCAGCGAATTTGGTTTAATCAAATACCGTGTAACTGTTGAAGTTCGTTGGTTACAAGCTTTATCTGCAGCTAGCGCAATCAAAGAAGTACCGGCTTTTAGCGACGAGGCTAATGCTTTACTTAATGCCATTGTTGATAACTTTAGCGAAGCGGATGCAGCACGCGTTAAAGAGATCGAGCGCACAACTAATCATGACGTAAAAGCAGTTGAATACCTACTTAAAGAAAAAGTAGCTGATAACGCAGAGCTTAACGCAGTTAACGAATTCATTCACTTTGCATGTACTTCAGAAGACATCAATAACCTGTCTCACGGTTTAATGCTGACTGAAGCGCGTGACAAAGTATTACTTCCATACTGTGACCAACTTCTAAATGCATTAAAAGAAAAAGCAGTTGAGTACAAGTCAGTTGCGATGATGACACGTACCCACGGTCAACCAGCTACCCCTTCGACAATGGGTAAAGAGTTTGCAAACGTCTACATGCGCTTAAAGCGTCAACGTGACCAAATTGCTAACGTAGAAATGTTAGGTAAAATCAACGGTGCTGTAGGTAACTACAACGCTCACCTGAGTGCATACCCAGATTACGATTGGCACAACCACGCTGAGCAGTTCGTAACGAGCCTAGGTCTCACGTTCAACCCGTTTACAACACAAATCGAGCCACACGATTACATTGCTGAGTTATTCGATGCAGTTGCACGTTTCAACACTGTATTACTTGATTTTGACCGTGACGTTTGGGGTTACATTGCACTTAACCACTTCAAACAAAAAACAATCGCAGGTGAGATTGGTTCATCAACTATGCCTCACAAAGTAAACCCGATTGATTTTGAAAACTCTGAAGGTAACTTAGGTATTGCTAACGCTATCTTTACTCACCTTGCGCAAAAACTACCTGTTTCTCGCTGGCAACGTGACTTAACTGACTCAACAGTGTTACGTAACCTAGGTGTTGGTATGGGCTACACACTTATCGCTTACCAAGCGACATTAAAAGGTGTTAGCAAGCTTGAAGTAAACGAAGAGCGTTTATTAGCAGAACTAGACCAAAACTGGGAATTACTAGCAGAGCCAATCCAAACGGTTATGCGTAAATATGGTATCGAAAAGCCATATGAAAAACTTAAAGACCTTACTCGTGGTAAGCGCGTAAACCAAGAAATCATGGCTGATTTCATCGATGGTCTTGAGTTACCTGAAGAAGCAAAAGTAGAAATGAAAAAATTAACTCCGGCTAATTACATTGGTCGTGCTGTTGAGTTCATCGACAACTTAGCTTAAATTCAAATTAAGACTTAAAAAAGCGAAAGGCCTTCCTTTCGCTTTTTTTATATCAATTCGCTTAGGTCATGTTATGTATCAATTAACCATCAATTCATTAACCCAAGAGCAATTTTTAGCTGAGTATTGGCAGAAAAAACCATTACTTATAAAGCAAGGCTTCAAGGATTTTGCAGATCCGATCGAGCCCGAAGAATTGGCCGGTCTTGCCATGGAAGAAAGCATTGAATCACGTATTGTGACCAATCACTCAGATGATTGGCAAGCATACCATGGTCCTTTTGAAGACTTTAGCTTGCTAACTGAAAAGCACTCAACATTACTGGTGCAAGCAGTTGACCATTGGCATAGCGATGCAGCGCAACTATTGGAGCCATTTCGCTTTATTCCCAACTGGCGTATCGATGACTTGATGATCAGCTACTCTACCCCAGGTGGTGGCGTGGGCCCGCATTTAGATCAATACGACGTATTTATTATTCAAGGTGAAGGTAAACGCCATTGGCGCGTTGGTTTACCTGATGCGAACTTAAAGCAATTTGCACAAAATAAGAGCCTGTTACAAGTTGAGCAATTCCCTGCCGTGATCGACTGTGTGTTAAAGCCGGGAGATATTCTCTATATTCCACCAGGTTGCCCACATGAAGGTTACGCAGTTGAAAATGCACTTAATTACTCTGTAGGTTTTAGAGCGCCAAATCAACGCGATTTATTATCACAATTTGCCGATCACCTTATCGATACTGAGCTTGGTAATCAACGATACGGTGATGCAGAGCTTAAGTTGCGCTCATCTAAAGGTGAGCTTAACCAAACTGAAGCAGAAAAAGTAAAGCAACTTATGATTGCTGCAATTAATGATGACGCAGTATTCAAGACTTGGCTTGGTAACAGTATGAGTCAGCCAAAGCATGACATGGATTTAGCGCCTTTAGAAGAGCCATATACTTTAGATGACGTAAATGACTTACTCAATGATGAAGACGTTGTTTTTGAGCGTTTAGGTGGTACCCGCGCTATCTATCAAGTAATTGACGATAAAATACTTTTAAGTATTAATGGTGTTAATTACATGCATGATTTAACTGACCTTGAATTAATAACAAAGCTCACCGATCAGACATGGGTGACCGCTGCTGACATAAATAGTTCAAAAAATAATCACATTTTCTTGAAAACCTTTACTACACTTTTAAATGAGGGTATTTGGTTTTGTTAGGAGTGTGTGTTTATGGGCTATCAAATAGATGAAGTTGAATGGAGTATCGACAAGGAACTCTTACAACAAATCCGAGAGCGGGTATTTGTATATGAACTACATATCCCAAGACACATTGAGTTTGACCATCTAGATAAAATAGCACATCACGTGCTCGTTACAGATGAAGGTAAACGCCCAGTTGCTACTGGGCGTTTATGTAATGATGGCCTTATCGGCCGTATTGCAGTTTTACCAGAACACCGTAATCGTTCGGTTTATAAATCATTATTGAATTACTTAGTTAATTTGGCTGAAAAGCAAGGCTGTGATTGTGTCAGCATTAATTGCATATTGAATGAAGTAGATAGATTCAAACAAAATGGTTTTTCGGCTGATGGTTTAGTGTTTATGGAAGCTGGTATTCCAAGGCAACGAATGCTCTGCCCAATTAAGCAATTTGATACGCGGCCATTCACTTTGGTGCATTAAGGTACATGTAAAACAAAAAAGCTGAATAACATTATTCAGCTTTTTTCTTAGAAGGTATGCAGAGTTAGTTATGCTGGCTCGTTTTGCCACATTTCTTCTTTTTCAAATAACTCATATAAGCCATGGGCACGGTTGATTAACAGATTAGCAAAATCAGCTTTGGTTTTATCTACCGCACCTGATTGCATTAGCTGATCAGCCTTCATTTGCCACTGCATTGAGAAATAACGTAATACTTCACGTGCATTGTTTGCTGCACTTGCTTCAGCGTGATCGGTTGGTAAACGACCTGTGATCACCCAATAGCTCTTACCGTTTTGTGCTTTAAATTTCCAAATAGCTACTAATGGCGCAATAAAACGGCTTTCTTTTTCTACAACAGTTTGCGGAATAACGCCTTTTTCAGCTAAATGCTTTTGTGCATTTTCGAAACATTCTCTTTGCCAAATAACACTTTGTTTTTGCGCTTCAGCTTGTTCTTCTGGTGTTAATGGTCTTGCTTGTTTTTGTTCCATGGTGGTTACTCTTTTACAACATTTCTGACACTTTAAGGTTTAAAATGGCGCTGTGCAAGTGTTTACAGGCAATCAAAGAGCATTTAAATTTACTTGCGTACTATTCAATCAACCTAGAAAGAAGAGTTAGGCTCAGTTAAAAATTGCAGTTCTTCAGGAGTTGATTCGCGACCTAAAATCTTATTGCGATGTGGGTAGCGACCAAACCTATCAATAATCACTTTGTGCTTTAGTTCAAATTCATAATTACTCATGCCTTTAAACAATTGCTCAGCCTGCTGGTGAATGATTTTAGATTCACTGTGCATAAACGGCATGTAAATAAACGCAGCTTGAGAGCTAGGTAATTTTTTATCAAAGCCAAGTTCAACTGCTCTTTGCGCTAAGCTTAGTGCTTGTGGATCTTGGCTAAACGCTTTCACCGTATTACGATAAATATTGCGCGAAAACTGATCTAACACGATAATTTCAGCTAAAGAACCTAGAGCATCAACTCGCCAATCAGCATGCTCGCCAGCGATAACCTTTAAAAGGCATTCTGAAAACTCACGTGTAATTAAGGCATCCACTTCATCTGATTGCTGATACCAAGCTTCTGGGCCTAATTCATCAAACCAAAAATCGATAATCCTTTGCTTATCCATAAACACTCCTTAATTACCAAGAACTTTTGCAGGGTCAACTCGGGTTGCTTGCCACGCAGGATATAAGGTTGCCAAAATAGCGAGAACAAAAGTAACAATCACCGTTATAACAATATCTTGCCAAACTAATTTACTGGGTAAAAACTCAATAAAATAAACCCCTTGTAATGGGTTATCGCCAAATAAGTTACTTGCCCAAGTGAACAGTTCACTGATGTTTAACGCAAGCATCACACCGATAACTGTGCCTAAGATCACACCGATTAAAGCTTGTGTAAAGCCTTGCATTACGAAGGTTGCTAAAATGGTGCTATCTTGTGCGCCCATGGTTTTTAAAATTGCGATGTTTGCCTGTTTTTCACGTACTTCCATCACTAAAGACGAAACAATATTAAAACTCGCTACAGCAATTATTAAAAACACCACGATATACACAATCGTGCGAACCATTTGAATATCTTGATATAAGCTACCCTGGGTTCTAAACCAACTCGAGACATAGACATAATCAGGAATAACTTGCCCCACACGCATCGCCGTTTGATGGGCTGCGAACACATCAGCTACTTGTAGACGTAAACCGGTTACTTGGTTTTGCTCAAAACTCAACACACTTTGCGCTTTATCAAGGCGAATGAAAGCCGCCGTTTCATCAATTGGGCCACCCATTTTTATAATACCCGCAAGATTCAAGCTCACACGTTTTGGCGCCAATAAAGTGTTACTTTGCTGGTTTATCTGTGGGATTAATAAGGTAACTGGGTCGCCAATTTTAAGACCTAATCGGTTGACTATTTGCTGCCCTAACAGTACATCTTCTTGTTGTAACTGACTAACTAAGCGCCCTTCTGTAAATTGGTTTAACGCCGACACTTGGTTTTCAAATTCAGGGCTAACACCACGCACTTCAACTGCTTTTAACTCACTTTTATATTGCGCCATACCGTTGACACTAATAAACGGCGCAGCACCTGTTACACCGGCTTGAGAGCGTAGTAGAGCAACTTTTGACTGCCAGTTATTGATTGGTTTGTTAGGGGCAACATATTCAACCTGCGGAACTACCGATAAAAGTCGATGTACTAATTGCTGCTCAAAGCCATTAATCACTGACAAAGCAACAATTAACACGGCGACTCCTAAAAGTATGCCGATTGTCGATGCTTTAGCGATAAAGCTAACAAAACCGTTTTGTCCGTCTTTTTGGCCACTATGGGCACGAAAGCGTTTTGAAATAAAGGCACTAAGCAACATGCTGAGACTCTTTAATTGCAAGCTTACCATCATCTAAATAGGCAATTTTGCCTAGTTTATCTGCAAGTTCTAAATCATGGGTTACCACAACAAAACTGGTTTTTAAGCTAGTATTTAATTCTTTAATTAAATCGTAAATCTTAATTGCGTTTTGTTTATCTAGGTTACCCGTAGGTTCATCGGCTAGCACTAAAGCAGGCTCAGTAACTAATGCACGTGCGATTGCAACCCGCTGCCTCTCACCACCTGATAACGCCGATGGTTTATGTTCGCTACGATGAGATAACCCTACTTTATCTAGCATGTTACGGGCTTTTTCGGTTGCCGCTTTTGCGCTTAAGCCTTTAATTAATAATGGCATTGCAACATTTTCGATGGCAGTAAATTCCATTAATAGATGATGGAATTGATAAATGAAACCTAAATTTTCATTTCTGAAACTGGCTTGTTGTTTACGGTTTAATTTAGAAACTTGCTGGCCTTTAATTTCAACCTTGCCTGAGCTTTCGTTATCTAAGGTACCCAATATATGCAGTAAAGTACTTTTTCCTGAGCCTGAGCTCCCTACAATGGCTAACATTTCGCCTTGTTTAAGAGCTAAATCAACCCCTTTTAATACCGCAACCTCGTTATCGCCATCTTGATAGACTTTATTTAGCTGCTGACAATTGATAACTAAATCATTCATAACGTAATACCTCTGCTGGATTCACTTTTGCAGCTTTTCTGGCAGGATACAAGGTAGCTAAAAAGCTCATCGCAATACTCCCTGCGGCAATAAAACTCAAACTCATCACATCAAATTTAACGGGTAAACTCACGCCCGCTAGTAAATTGATGCCTAACATATTCAATAATTCATTAATGTTGCTACTCAATAGCACACCAAGTAACGCACCAATACTGGTACCGATAAGGCCATTATATAAGCCTTGGATCATAAACACGTGCTGCACTTGTAACGGAGTTAAACCCAGTGTTTGTAAAATAGCGACTTCACTTTGTTTTTCGCTCACCATCATGGTTAATGCCGACACGATATTAAACACTGCCACGAGCACGATTAAGCCAAGTAACATCGACATAATACGCTTTTCCATTGCCACAGCGGCAAATAGTGTCCCTTGGCTAGCTCGCCAATCAGTCACTTTGTAATCGTTTAAAATAGCTAACTGAGATTGTAATACTTGCTCAACAGCAAATGGTTCATACAGCGATACACTCAAGTTAGGTGCTGCTGATTTAGCTAGTTTCAAAACTCTGCCTAACGAATAGCCACTGGTAAATGCCAATGACATATCAATTTCTGACTGTGTTTCATAAAGTGCAGCAACGGTAAACAAGCGCTGACTAGGTACTCGACCAAGGGGAGTATATGAACTGGCATTAGGCATGATCACCCGTACTTTATCCCCAAGCGAAATACCCAATTTTCGACTCAAGTAGCGGCTAATCGCAATATGGTAGTTGCTGTCCATGACTTGTGACCAATTGCCGGCAACAATTTTATCTTTTACGTTATAGATGGAGCTTCCTTCATCATAAAGGCCTTGTAACAATACGCCGTGCAAATCTTGGTTAGTTTGTAAAATGGCTTCGCCATGGCGGTATAGGTTAACTTGTTTAACATCTTGAGAATTTGCTAGTTGCTGCTTTAACTGCAGCATGGTTTCTTTCGAATTATCTTCGGCTGATACTTCAATATGAGGAATTAAACCTAGCATGTTGGTTTTAAGGTTATTTTCAAAGCCATTCATTACTGAACTAACTGTAAACAAGGCCATTAAACCAATAGCAATGCCCGCGATAGAGAAAAATGAAATAAATGAGATAAAGGCATTGCCCTTTGAGGAGCGACTATATCTCAGCCCTATAAAAAGGCTAACAGGTTGAAACATAATAAATTATGGGTATTCCAAGGGCTAAATATGCGCTCATGTTAGCATAGATTTAGCTAGCATGGGATGCGCGAAATTGTAAAAAATAATTATAAATCTGATACTTGAACAGTAGCAACCAAATGGTCAAGTAATGCTTTTACATTGGTTGCAATAAACTGCCTTGGTGGATACACCCCCCACACCCCTTCAGGTTCAGGTGCAACATTCGAAAGAACAGCAGTCAACCTGCCATCGGCTAAGTGTTCATTGACATAGTAATCTGGTAATTGCACGATGCCTAACCCTTTGATAGCAGCGTCAACCAATGCCCAACCACTGTTACAGGCTAAACGCCCAGCCACTTTGATGTGCTTATCTTGGCCCTGCTCTTTTACCCGCCAGTAACTGTTATTACCGATAAGGCAATTGTGCTGATGTAATTCACTGACACTGTGTGGTTGGCCGAATTTATTGATATATTCAGGGCTACAACAAATAACAAGCCTGCGCTGACTGATGAGCCGTGCTTTTAAAGATGAATCTTTTAAATGACCAAGGCGAATAGCCAGATCATACCCATCTTCTAATAGATTAACTTGCTCATTACTTAAATGGCTGATCACTTCAATATCTGGGTGCTTTTGCATAAACGAATGTACCGCAGGCATGATAAAACTTTCACCGTACATCACAGGAGCTGTTAGTTTTATACTGCCTTTAGGTGTCAATTGCTGCTCTGCAAGTAATGCCGTAGCATCATCCATGGCATGTTGTAATTGTTTTGTTTGATGCGCAAATACCTGCCCCTCTTGCGTTAGCACCACTTTACGAGTGGTTCGGGTTAGCAATTGGGTGTTCAATCGCTCTTCTAATTGGCTCACATAGCGGCTTACATGAGCCACTGACATACCCAATAGCTTACTTGCTTTTGTAAAACTGCCTGTTTCTGCTACCGCTAAAAACTCATCAATTCCGTGCCAACGATTCATTATTACCATACTGTAAAAGTGTTTTAATAAAACGAAGATTATCATTCATTGAGAAACAAATAAAATGGACTAAGTTTAATACTTACTTCCAACAACTATAAGGGAACGTTATGACTGATTTTATCAAATCAAAAGCGGCTATCGCTTGGGGTCCAAATCAACCACTATCAATTGAAGAAGTGGATGTAATGATGCCTAAAAAAGGCGAAGTGCTTGTAAAGATTGTTGCTACAGGTGTTTGTCATACCGATGCATTTACTTTATCTGGTGAAGACCCTGAAGGTATTTTCCCAGCAATCCTTGGCCATGAAGGTGGCGGTATTGTTGAAGCCGTAGGTGAAGGTGTAACACATGTTGAAGTAGGCGATCATGTTATTCCTCTTTACACTGCTGAATGTGGCGAGTGTAAAATGTGTAAATCGGGCAAAACAAATTTATGCTCTGCGGTACGTGAAACGCAAGGTAAAGGTTTAATGCCTGATGGCACAACCCGTTTCTATAAAGATGGTCAACCAATTTATCACTACATGGGTTGCTCTACCTTCTCTGAGTACACTGTATTACCAGAGATTTCACTTGCTAAAGTAAGCAAAGAAGCGCCTCTTGAAGAAATTTGTTTACTTGGTTGTGGTGTAACAACCGGCATGGGTGCTGTTACTAAAACAGCAAAAGTTCAAAAAGGCGATACAGTGGCTATTTTTGGCTTAGGTGGTATCGGTTTATCGGCGATTATCGGTGCGAAAATGGCAGGCGCTGGCCGTATCATTGGTGTTGATATCAACACCAGTAAGTTTGATCTTGCGACTAAACTAGGTGCAACTGATTTAGTCAATCCAAATGACTTCGACAAACCAATCCAAGAAGTTATCGTTGAAATGACTGACGGCGGTGTTGATTTCTCATTTGAATGTATCGGTAATGTTAATGTAATGCGCTCTGCTCTTGAGTGTTGTCACAAAGGTTGGGGTGAATCGGTAATCATTGGTGTTGCAGGTGCAGGCCAAGAGATCTCAACACGTCCATTCCAACTAGTAACAGGCCGTGTATGGCGCGGTAGTGCATTTGGTGGCGTTAAAGGTCGCTCAGAACTACCTGAGATTGTTGAGCGTTATATGAACGGTGAGTTTGCTTTAAATGATTTCATCACACACACCATGAAACTTGAAGATATCAATGACGCTTTCGACTTAATGCACGAAGGTAAGAGCATCCGCTCAGTTATTCATTATTAATCTTTTATTTGGCGCTAGGTTGATACCTAGCGCTTTTGTTTCAAGGATATGGTTATGCTAGAAAACATAAGCTCAACAAAAGTCAGCGGTGGCTGGCATAAACAATATACCCACCAATCGAGCAGCACGCATTGTGCTATGCGCTTTGCGATTTTTTTACCGCCCGGTGCCAGCGAAACGAATAAAGTACCGGTGATGTATTGGTTGTCAGGCTTAACTTGTACTGATGAAAATTTTATGCAAAAAGCCGGAGCATTTAAAAAAGCGGCTGAACTAGGTATTGCGATTGTCGCTCCAGATACTAGCCCGCGCGGTGAAAATGTGCCTGACGATGACAATTACGATTTTGGTCAAGGTGCTGGTTTTTATGTCAATGCGACTCAAGCGCCTTACAATGTGCACTACAACATGTACGACTATGTTGTTTCTGAGTTACCTGCACTTATCGAAGCGCACTTCCCTGTGACGACTAAAAAAGCCATCGCCGGTCATTCTATGGGTGGTCACGGCGCATTGATGATTGCACTTAAAAACCCTAAACAATACGTCAGCGCCAGTGCTTTTAGCCCGATTGTGAACCCGATTAATTGCCCTTGGGGTGAAAAAGCGTTCAGTAATTACCTAGGTAGTGATAAAGCAAGTTGGCTTGCATACGACAGCTATGAATTAATGAAAAGTGCCGTCACTGATGATTATTTACCCATGCGTATTGATCAAGGTGAGGCCGATAATTTCTTAGCTGAGCAACTCAAAACCGAGCACTTATTTGCTGTCGTAAACGAGAAAGATTACCCAGCCGAAATTAACATGCACGCGGGTTATGATCATAGTTACTTTTTTATCAGCAGCTTTATTGATGAACACCTAATGTTTCATCAAAAGTATCTATAATACTACCTATTTGTGTAGAGATTTTATCTCTGCACAAATAAGTTTTAATCACAAATATCGCGAATAAACTCTTTTAAAAACCCAACCAACTGCAATAGAAATATTAATAAGAAAGGTAAAGCGCCTAAAATTGCAACGCTACGATTTAACGGCTCATCTTGTAACATTAATAATGCAAAGCTGCATAGGAATAATGCTAAACACCATGCATAGAGGGTTACGCGGTTATTTTGCTCAGAGCTAACCAGTTCTCTTATGACTAATATTGCAGAGTCAGCGGATGTGGCAACAAATATCAACAGTAATAATAAGCTGGCCCAAATAAACACGGTTCCTTGCCAGTCTAGTTGATTAAAAAATACAAATAAGCCTTGGCTGTAATCTTGTTTTATTGCGACTAAAATACCTGCTTGATTGAGTCTATCCCATTCAATTGCTGCCCCCGAAAAGGTCGCAAACCAAATTATAGTGACTAAAGTTGGAATACACACAACCGCCAAAATAAATTGCCAAACCTTGCGCCCCTGACTAATTTTGGCTAGAAACACACCAACAAATGGCCCCCACGCTAACCACCAAAAGTAATAATTATATGTCCAATGAGTGGCCCAGTCAGGCGTTTTTAACTGGCTATCAAATTGCCAAGTGCCGGTTGCAAGCAACTGTAAATAGTAGCCAGTTCCATCAAATGCAATCTTTATAATAGGCTCAATTGGCACCACTATTAGCAACCAAACAAGCAGACTAAATGCTAGGAGTACGTTAAATATACTCAGTGACTGTACACCGCGACGTAATCCAAATTTAACCGACAGCGAATAAATAACGGCTAACAAACAAACGATTAATGAACCTACTAATAAAGTTGAAGTAACCCCCAACTCAATTTCTACGCCTTTACTAATCAATAAAGTTGAATTAGCTATGGTGCCGACGACCCCAAAAAAAATAGCAATTATCGCAATGAGTTTCACAACAAACGACACAGTAAATTTTGCAGATTTATCTATCTGATTACCAAGCGCCGTTAAAACAGGGGCACAAATATCACCTGACTTACCACTGTATTGCGTTAATCCACCAAGCACTAAGGCAAACACCGCATAAAGCGCCCAAGCATGAGCGCCCCAATTAACCAAGGTTAAAGCAAGGCTACTGGCCAGTCTATCTGGGTATAAGCTTTGTTTAAGTGGAGGGTCGAGAGAATGTAATGCAGGCTCTGCTACGCCCCAAAAAACCAAGCCAGAGCCCATTCCTGCTGCAAACAACATGGCAAACCAGCCAAAATTTGAATACTCGACAACAGCTTGCTCGCCTCCCACTTTACGGCTACCAAGTGGGCTAATAGCTAAAATTATGATGGCAAACAATAAAAAATTCACCAATAAGAAAAAACTACTACCAGTCCATTTTAAAATCATTTGTACAAACGGCTGAACTTGCTCAGTGATAACATCAGGCAAAATCACAGCAATCAGTGCACCAAACATACACAGTGCAAGCGCGGTTTTTTCAAGAGAGGAGATGGAATGTTTCAATGTGAAGCCTATTTTGTCAGCGTGTTTAGCATACTGTTAGCATGGCTGAAATTCAAACAGCCAAAAGGCTGAAAAAATGACATAGCACTGCGTAAAAATCGCAAATTATAGCAAGGCATGCTTTTAAAAACCCGGCTACATGTCCCTAGTTTCCTCATTTAATTCAATTTGTTGATCGGGTATTGAAATTGCAAAGCTATCATAATTTAGATAGCAAGGAACAAAGCATGGACTTTAATATTGATTGGCATGAAATTCTCGACAACCTAATTCATTTAGGAGTTGCCTACTTACTAGCCCTTCCTATGGCATTTGATCGAGAAAAAACCAGTAATGGTGCAGGTCTTCGAACATTTCCATTAGTCGCTGTTGCATCTTGTGGTTATGCATTAGTGGGTATGTCTGTTTTAACAAGTTCAGAGGCAGAATCAAAAGTACTCGAAGGGATCATCACGGGTATTGGTTTTATTGGCGGTGGTGCCATTTTGAAGAATAAGAATTCAACGTATGGAACAGCCACAGCAGCCAGTATTTGGAACATGGGACTCATCGGCATTGCTGTGGCATTTAGTCGCTACGAAATCGCTTTTTTAATGGCGTTGATTAATTTCGTAACGCTAAGATATGTTAAGCGCTTAAAGTAAACGATTAGCTAGCGTCATATTTAGAGTTAACGATGGCATAGCCAGTTTGTTTCACTTTAATCTCAGCAGGGTTTGCAGATTTAACTAATAAACCGCACCGTCTGCTTTGCTCATCAATAACGTATTTAACCGATTCACTCGCTTCAAGGTCAATGACTTGATCAGCACAGCGGATCTGTAATTTAGTGACATCGCTCGCGCCTTCAATTTTGATTGAACCGCGAGATAAAGATAAATATGACAGCTTATCTTTTGAAACATTGATTTGTGAATTAATCTGCGGTGTGCGCGCCAATAAGTCATCAATTTGCTTGATGGTGGCAAGTTTATTTTCTTCTGAAAACTGTTTACCCTCGATATTATCTAACGCATAAATAGCATTGTAAGCAAGATTAAAATCGCCCTTAAAGCTGTACCATTGTAGCGCACTTTTAGCGACTAAATATTGTATATCCGTTGGCAACTTAGCTCGCAGTAAATAGGCTACAGACAACTGCTCATCAAAGCCAAACCATTGTTGTTGATGATAATAATATTGGCTTTTCAACCAAGCAAACAATGCCTGCTCAGAGGTGTTTTTAGTATGGTCTTTGTATAACTCAGCCAATGCTTGCTCAGCTTTATTAAACTCTTTTGCTTGTAGCATTTTATTGATTTCATCGTATTCATTAATGAAACCACGGCTCGCTTTATCATTTGAGTAACCATTAAAATACTTACCTACTTCAAATGAAAATAGGTAACCCCCTTCTACGGTTTTACCTTCTTTTGTAGCGGGTGCAAACTCTAAGTTGGTTAAGTATTTCTCTGCGTTTTCTTCGCTGCCGCGAGTATCAGATGCCATGATCACTTCAATATCTTTTGCCTTACCATGTGTATCAACCACATAAGACATTAATGCCCAACCTTCAAGGCGAGAGCCGTTATAACTACCTGGGTAACGTTTGTTTGAATTTTTAACAATGTAAGCTGATGTGGCGGCCTGTAAATCAACACCTAAGTCGTTGACATCTCGTGCTAAAGCCTGTGTTGGTAATGCGATAAGTGAACAAAGTGCTGCGAGTTTAGTGAATTTAATCATGACAATGGCTCCAATTCCCTTTGATAGGAACATTTATAGCACTAAAAAAGGCGCTTTAAAAGCGCCTTGCTGTCAAGAATGTGCTTAAACATGTCTTGAACTTAAAACATATCCTGATAAGGATTTGGTTTAGATAATAAAACTTTTTTATCAAAACCTGGGATTGTCATTGAATCTTCACTAATCTCAATGTCATTTTCATCAATTAAGCCATCACCAAAACGATAAATTAGCTCATATTGACCTAAATCTGCCTGTTGCTGATAGTCAGTTTGTGCTTGGACTACCTGAGTATGACGGTCATGATATTGCGCTATTACCGCATCACCGTGACGCCTTGCGAGCATTTTTAATGTAATTGCCGGTGATAAAACTGTCGCAGTAGCGTTATTGCCACCAAAGCCTTTTGAGTTAATGAAGGCAATATCCATTGCATCACATTGATAATGTTCAGTGCGAATATCTAAATGCTCGCTATAAACATCATCTGCCACTTTATCAATTGTGGTTATACCCGGCATAATATTGTGACTAAACACACCTAATGCCATAGCTAATTGGTCACCACTGGCAGGAGCTATAGTATGGCCAACATACGCTTTAGGTGCTGCAACCTTCCAATTATCAATTGCAAAAGTCTCTGCCACTTTATGATAGATCAGTGATTCTGTTACGCGGTTTTGTGGTGTACTTGAGCCGTGAGCTAAAATGAAACTACGCTTTTGTACTGCTTCTTGGCCAACAATACTGCTTGCTAGTGCAACAGATTTGGCCATCGTAATGTAGTTACCAGGGCCCGGAGCTGTAATTGATTTTTTAATGCCATCGGCATTTACAAACACATCTGCAACACTGCCTAACACATCTGCACCTAACTCTAATGCCAATGCATCATCCATTAATATAGCAACTTGTGCGCCTTCACCAATTGTAAAACCACAGTTTTCACCAAATGGACGGCTGGTACGGCGATGATCAACCACATCTGTATTATCAAGGCGCTTTAGGCCCTCTTCATTAGCAAGTGCGCTCATATTGCCAAAACCTTCAACGATTTCAGGTGTAATAGCACACTCAACAGACGCCACAATAGCTACACGCGTACGTCCTGCTTGAATATCGTTTACTGCTGCACGTAGGTTATATAAAAACGTGGCACATGCCCCTGATGTAGTAAAAGTTGTGCCCACATTGCCTGTTACATAAGCATTGATAAAGTCAGTCGACATGGTGTTTAAGCCAAGTGCAAGCTGTTTTGTACTCACACGGTCGCCCTGCTGACGCGCACGAATAAGTCCACCAAATCCTTCATCATCAACTTGACCAGCCACAGAAGCTGAGTAAGTGCCAATTTGATCAGGCTCAACGCTATTCATTACCTGCTGCCACGCCAGACCTGTCGAACGAATTGCATCGGTTGCGGCAAAGATAGTCGCTTGCAAGCCTCTTGGTTGATAACGGCTGTTATACATAGCCGAAGGTTCAAAACCTGTTGGTAATTGACCGGCCGCTTTAATTGGGTTATCGCGCGTACTGTCATGTTTAATAGCAAGATCAGCACTAATTGTAACTTTCACTTTTTTATCAGTTAATTCTTCAACCTGCCAAGCACTTGGTACTGGAGTTGGTAAATCACGGCGGCGCGTTTCAAAAACAATCTGCTGTTCATCAGACGCTGTTAACGTCATTTTTTGCTGCCATGGCGTTGCATCAACATCGAAGTGATTTTTTTCAATTTTACGAATAAGTGTACCAGCTAAAATTTGTTCACCGAACTTAGCTTCGATGTCTGATTCGGCAATGGTATTGCCGTCAGCATCTTTTAGTAAACCTTCAGTAAGGGTGACTAAGTTCATTAATGTCGCTAAGCCTAAGAATGTCTCCTGACGGGCTTTAGCGTCCAAGCTGTCTAACACGATACGACGATAACCTTGATGAAAAGAAGTGCGGCCAGCGGCATTAATACCACCCATACCGACAATAACGGGTAATGCTGTCATAAAAAACCTTGAGAAAACGTGTTATGAGAATTAAGCCAAGTTTAAATGGATTAATTAACACGCTTTATGCTTAAATAGCCAAATAACCTGCATAACAGGCCAAAAATAACTGGTCGGAGCAATTAGAGTGACGAAACTTCAACAAGTAAAAGCTATTGAAATTAGTATTTTGGTTTATCCCCATTTATTAATAACCAGTTTAACCCTGCCTATCGAAATGCTCAGAGCTGGCGAGGCCTTTGCTAAAAGCCATCGTCAGCAAAACGAATTTAAACCCTTAAACATCAATTTAGTTGCAAGTAGTCTAGAAGCGATCCCCAATCGTACTGGGCTTTCAATTATGCCCGATTGTGAAACCGTCACAGCGCCTGTAAGTGACTTAATTATCGTTCCTGGGATTTGGCGAAACCCGCGTCCAGTAGTAAGCAAACAAAAGAGTTTGGTGAACTGGCTTGGTGATTCTTGGCAGCAAGGCAGCCATATCATTGGTGTTGGCACAGGTAATTGTTTAGTTGCCGAAGCGGGATTACTAGATGGCCACCCTGCTACCACTCACTGGCACTACGCAGAACAATTTAAACGTGACTACCCTAAAGTACAGCTTAAGCCTGACTTTTTCATCACACAATCTGAGCGCATGTACACCGTTGCGAGTTTAAATGCCCTTGCAGATGTTATTGTGCATATTATTAGTCAATACTACGGCCGAGAAGCGGCGCAACATGTTGAGCGTAATTTCTCCCATGAAATTCGTAAACCCTACGAAGATCAGCGCTACCTTGAAGGTGCCGTTGATAAACACCCAGATGAGCTCATTGCACAAATTCAATTTTGGCTGAAAAACAATTTAACCTCAGAATTAACCCTGCAAGAAATTGCAGCGCAATTTAGTTTAAGCTACCGCACCTTTACGCGCCGATTTCGTCAAGCCACCAGCCAAACTCCTGTTGAGTATTGGCAACAGCTTAGAGTACAAACTGCAAAAGAGTTATTAGCGTCTTCAAATTTATCTATTCAAGAAGTTGCCCTGGAAGTAGGTTATAACGACCAAGGTCACTTAACACGAGTTTTTAAGAAAGTGCTTTCGCAAACACCCAGTGAATATCGCACAGTTGTTAGACGGAAACTATTTGGCTAAAACTAAAGTATCTAAATATATTTCAGGCTAAGTCAGATTAATCATATTTAAGTTGCTGAATTCAAGATTATTACTATCCTTTGACTTGTTGTATTAGTAATTGAGTAAATTTGATAAATGTATCAGCCAAATTATGATGAGTTAGTACAAAGTTGGAATAAAACGCTCGCTGTTTTAGCCCTGATTGCTGAAGTGCCCGTCGCATTAGTAATGAAAATAGAAAACAATATTATTAGTGTGTTTTCAAAAAACGATAACCAAGCAAATCCTTATGAAATTGGTGACAGCGAAGAGTTAGAAGATTCAGGCCTCTATTGCGAGCATGTCGTAAAAACGCAGAACTTACTGAATATTCCAAACGCACTTATTGATGATGATTGGAAAGAAAACCCTGATATCAAGTTGAATATGATTTCTTATTTGGGTTTACCAATCTGTGCTGGAGATACTACCCCATTTGGTACTATTTGTATCCTTGATAGTAAACCCCATGAATATAATGAGCCAATAATAAAGCTACTCGAAACCATTAAACAAAGCTTCGAGACGCAACTAAAATTATTACATCAGCAAAAACAAGCGTTTGAGCAGCAACAGTTTACTGAACTCGAGACCTTAATTCGAGGCATTGCTCATGAGATTAATACTCCTTTAGGTAACTGTATTACAACCGTTGATGTAACCAAACTTGCCTTAAATGACACTAAATCCCTACTAGTAAAAAAACAATTAAGCCAACAAGCACTACAAAACACATTAGATACATTAGAGAACACTAATGAACTGCTAGATAGAAATTTAACCGCATGTGCACATAAAATACGAATTTTACAAGATTTGCTGTATACCAAATCACAACCTAGTAAAACTGTCATTACCTTAGCTCAGCTTTCAGAATCACTTCAAGAACACTTTAAAGAGCAAATAAAAAATCGTGCAATTAAATTAGACATTAATTATCAAAACCCACATAGCCAATTTGAAGTTGAAATAGAGCTACTCAAGCAAGTACTCATTATTTTGCTACAAAACTCAATGGAGCATGCGTTCAACAATATTGCAGACCCTACTATAGAAATTAATATTTTTAATTTTGATGAGGTGTTAAAAATTCACTATAAAGATAACGGCAACGGTATCAGCAGCACTGAACTAAGCTCAATTTTCACCCCTTTTTTTAAAGGTAGCAGCAATCAATCAGGTTTAGGGCTAGGCCTGAGTATTGCGAAGAAAATAGTTAGCCAACAACTGCAAGGCGATATTTGTGTACAAGAAAGTGATGCAGGCGCCCATTTTTTAATTAGTTTGCCTAAGTAAGTTGATAAGTTTAAATGTCTTTCGTAAATAAAATCTTACTAGTTTGTAGGCTGCCTCTGTCTTCATAACCTACAATTGAATAGCCATTTTTGATAAGCAGACTCAGCATTGCAGGAAAACGGTTCATCGACTTAACCTTAATGGTTCGGTAATTGTTGGCTTTAACCCATGCTTCTTGCGCGTTTAATAAAGCCTGTGCAATGCCCTGCCCTCTACATTTTGGTGCAACCGCACCAAGCCAGCTATAGAAAGTGTTTGAATCTAACGCATAACCCAGTTTGTAGGCCACAGGCTCATTATCGATATAAGCAACTAAAGCTAGGTGGTCAACATCTGCACACTGTGCTTGTAATTTACTGAGGGTATTTCGGCCATCAAACTCTGGTATTTGACTATCTATAAACAACAAATCTTCTAATCTAGCTGGGTTTATTACGTAAAGAGGCTCCATGAATAACTCTAATCTGATATCTAATGTCACTTTTCTTTTCGATAATACAACTTTGAGTAGCGTTTTACACGGGCATGCACACCACGACCTAGGCTCTTAAATTTAGCTTCAAGAACATCTACGCCATATAAAATCCCTACCACTAGCACTGATAGCTTTATCGCAGCGAGTAAGTTGTCAGTGGCAATGACAACACCAATTGATGCTAATACCCAAATCGTTGCAGCGGATGTTACACCAACAACCGCACCATCTTTTGCAAGCATCACCCCGGCACCCAAAAAGCCGATACCAGTAATGATCTGGCCAACGACACGTGAATGATCAATATCTTCACCATGTAACATAAACGCTGTTGATAGAAACAAATAAGTACCCAACACAATGAGCGCTGAAGTACGAATGCCCACAGGTTTGCCGCGTAATTGACGCTCCATACCAATAATTGCGCCGCAAAATGCGGCGCTACCTATTGCTGACCACGAATAAGGAGCAATATCAAATAAACTACTTAGTGTCACTGCACTTCCAAATCAAAATTATAAATAAAAGGCCATCGCAGTACTGAGACGCGATGAACCAAAACTCGCCATTTTAGTAAAATCGGCTTTAGCTATTGGCACATGCTGACAATCAATCGCCAATTGCTTTTCGTTCTCACAAAACGGGTCATGCACGTACAAGCAATGCTCATCAATATGGGTTACACACACCCAATGCGGTGACTTTTTACCATCAAATCGATAAGTGCTGATCAATAACACCACCGCTTTACCCTCAGCAAGCCAATCTTCAATGGAGGCCAAGGTTAACTCTTGATACCTCACTGGCAGCTTTGCAGCTATTGCTTCGGCTACAAATTGATTGTGTACGGTATGCAAAATGGCTTTTTTCTTTTCGCTTCTGACACCATCAATAAACAAGGTATCACGGGTATTTAAAACTACATCAGCTTTAAAACCACGTTTCATTGCAGCAAGTGCTAACCCTAGAGGATGACAACCGCCATGCCCTGAAGTCATGAAGATAGTCGTGGCTTCACGCCAGATATCCAGCTCTTTTAGTTGGCTCATTGCGGTATCATTCAATGATGACATTGCCATTAATAACGCCGCAGGACCACAGGTAAACTCGGTAGTTTGCTGATACCAAGGCGTGTGTTTATCGGCATTAAATTCGATATTACGACGAATGTTTTTTTGCATTCGATGAGCATCACTATGGTCATCATAATAATCACTGTAATGACCAAACACCTGATAACCCAGTTTTTCATATAAGCGAATTGCTGATTGATTGTTTACCGCAACTTCTAAACGCATGTATAAACGGCCCCGTTTAGCCGTTTCATTTTCAAGCGCAAGCAGTAACTGCGCAGCAATCCCTTTGCCTTGCTGCGATTGCAAAACCGCCAGTGAATATAACCGAGCAAGGCGCGTCCCTTTGTGACACCACACTAAACCATAACCAACTAGTTGATTATCTACCTCAGCCACCATCAATAAGCCGTGGCTTGCGCTGATCCAGCGTTTTAAACTACGGCTACTTAATCTATCTTGGCTAAAGCTTTGCTCTTCAATGGCGACAAGAGCCGTCAAATCCGTGGCCTGTGCAAAGCGGATTTGACAAACAGATGCGTTCATTAACCGCGGCCTCGTGCTTCTAGGCGTTGTTTAAACTCATCCATAATGATCATATAAAGCTCATCACCTAAATAGGCGTCTTCGACTTTATGGTCGATACTTGGGTTGTCATTCACTTCTAACACGTATGCTTTACCTTGATGCTCTTTAACATCAACACCATACAAACCTTTACCCACGGTTTTACAGGCTTTTAATGCTGCATCGAGGACCACTTTAGGTAGCTCAAAGGTTGGCAAGGTTTCAAAACCACCTGAGAAAAAGCGTTTTGCATCATGGTTGTAAATTTGCCAGTGATTACGCGCCATTAAATAACGACATGCATAAATTGCACGACCATTTAACACCCCGACACGCCAGTCGTATTCGGTATACATGTACTCTTGTGCAAGCACAAGTGCACTGAACTCAAACAGCTCTGTTAACTTAGCAACTAACTCATCACGATTAGCGACTTTAAATACGCCTTTCGAAAAAGAGCCTTCTGGCATTTTTAAAACCAGCGGATAGCTAAAGTTTGCTTCTAAATTATCAATTGTCTCTTCACTTGTATCAGCAAGAACATGCGTTTTTAAACTCGGCACTTTTTGATAATTAAAGGCATCGTGCAAATACACTTTATTACAACAGCGTAGTATTGACTCAGCATCATCAATGACCACTAACCCTAAGCTTTGTGCTTTACTTGCTAAGCGATAAGTTGGGTGGTCGATAGCCGTTGTTTGACGAATAAATAACGCATCAAATTGTGCAATATTGGTTATTTCATCAAATGTCAGTGCTTGAGCATAAATACCATGTTTAGCGGCTGCTTTAATGAATTTAGCAATGGCATCTTTATCACTTGGCGGCACTTTTTCTTGGTGATCAACCAAAATAGCCATATCCCAACGGTAACGACGTTTTTTATCGTGAATACGCCATACTGACTCTGTAAAACTACTGAGCTGTTTTACAAATTCTGTAAAGGCTGTGTCATCTAATGATGCAATCGTGCCTTGCTTAACAACTCCTTGCTCATCACACACTAAAATAGGTGCGGGATATTGTGAGAATAGTGCTTTGGTTGCTTTACTATGCTGCTCTTGATCTGTATGGCCAAAAAATACAGTGCCACCAGCACGTTCTTTATGACGAGAGCTGTGCTCATCGCTACGTAGCGCATTAATTGTTTTTACACTCGGTAATACCTGATGCTTTCTCGCTTCAGCAAGCAAAGAACAATAATAACCTTTACTTAAATACTGCCCTGTATCACACAAGTTTAAAATGCGCGTTTTTGGCTCATTATGTTTTGGGTAGTCACGTAAGTAGGTGTCAAAGGTAATGACATTTTCGAAATTCTGAGCAATACGTTGCTCATTGTTATCAACCACTATCAAGGTTTTAAACACGACTTTTCCTAAATTAAGTCTTATGAGAAAAATGAAAAACACCCAACCAATTAAGTGAACGCATGAGGCTAAACTTCACTTAACTAGATGGGTGCTTGAAATACCAAAACACAATAATTGGTAATTAAGCGTATTGGTATAAGCCTTAAGCTTGATGTGATTTATAGAGGTTTTTTTGCTTTGTGACCAACGAGATATTTTTTACTTGAAGATGAAATTTACTGATTAAAAATACCAATAATTAATTTAACTGATCTATGCTGTACAGTTGTTTATTGCCAGCTATAGAGAGTTCAACTTCATCATCAAGACTCTTTCCAATCAATTGCTTACCTAACGGCGCTTCTCGGGTTACAACATAAATAGGCTGCTCATTTACGGTAACCACTAAGCCACCTGCACTTGGGCCCATAAAAAACCACTTTGCGTTATCTTGCTCATCGATAAGACACACTAATGCACCTTCACGAACCTTATTAAACTCGCTTTCTTTAAACACCGTATTGAATGCCTGAATATCACGGTAGCATTCATTAACTCGCTCAGCTTGCCCTTGGGCTAAATAAGCGGCTTCTAAACCCAAGGTATCGTATTGAGTTTCAGCAACACTTTCTTCGTGAGTTGCTGCATCATGGGCCGCTTTTGCCGCTGCTTTGGCGTTTTGCAGTTGTGCCTCTAGCGCAAAGCGTAAATGTTCAATTACGTGTGTTTTATTCATATCAAAGTAGCTAAAACAGAAAAGCCGCTATTCTATGGAAAAATAGCGGCTGATGAAAGTAAGTTATAAAACTGGCTTACGGCAACTCCATATAGGCTTTAGTTTTATCATCCAGTGTTTGGGTGTAATTTTCTGAACTTAACCCCAATAACTGCGGCAAGGTCGCGGCGATACAAATCGATGAGAAGGTCCCTACAACAATACCCACAAATAACGCGATAGCAAAACCCGTCAATGCAGCCCCTGCAAGCAGCCAAATACAAGCAATGGTCGCAAGTGTTGTGCCTGAGGTGATCAATGTACGTGTTAAGGTAGAACCAATTGCATCGTTAATCACAACATGGGTATTTATGCGTTGATTGTCTGGCTGAATACGTAAAAGCTCTCTAACTCTGTCGCCAACAATAATTGAGTCATTCAAGGAATAACCAATAATAGCCAGTAAACTCGCCAGCACGGTTAAATTAAACTCAAGCCCAAGTAAGGAAAATAAACCAAGCACTAAGATTAAATCATGTAACAGTGCAACCACTGAACCTACCGCGAGTCGCCATTCAAAGCGCACAGCAAGATAAACCATAATGGCAATCAGCGCTGCAAATAAAGCTAAACAGCCCTGTTCAAAAAGCTCATCACCCACTTGTGAGCCTAAAAATGAGCTAGATAAAACGGTATAGTCTACCCCTTGCTCATTCAGCTCTGCTTGCCAAGTACTGGCTTTACTAACCTCTGGTGCTTCTCTTAAAACAAAGTGATATTCACCCGCTTTACTTATAGTTAATTTACTCGCAACCTCAGGGCTTAACTTTGCCTTTAAATCTGTAATTGTTGTGACTGACGCTGTGTTAATTTCCGTGATGTAGCCACCTGTAAAATCAAGACCAAAGTTTAGCCCTTTTACAGATAAAACAGTTAAGCTCGTAATGACTAAAACACAACTAAGCAATAATCCTAAAACGCGCGCTTTACTAGCTGCAGTTAATGTTGACCAACTCATGCTTTAGCCCCCGTTAAATTAGTTAGTTTAATGTAGAGTGTTTGGCTAAGCGCTTTCGAAATATAAACGCCTGTAAAGACACTAGTTAATAGCCCAAGCGCCAATGTGATTGCAAAGCCTTTCACCGGCCCATAACCAATGGCATATAAAATAATTGCCGTGATCATCGTAGTCACATTGGCATCAAAAATGGTCGAAAATGCTTGGTTATAACCTTGCTCTATCGCTTGATAAGTAGGCCGGCCTTTACGCTTCTCTTCTTTTATTCGCTCAAAGATAATCACATTGGTATCCACTGCCATCCCTATCGTCAGTACAAGCCCAGCAATACCCGGTAAGGTCAGCACAACCCCCGGTAATAACGACATTAAACCAACTAAAGCCGTTAGATTAAGCAATAAAGCAATATTGGCAATCAGCCCTAAGCGACGATACCAAAGCGCCATAAAGGCAAGGGTAATTCCGATACCCAGCATTAACGCTGCTAAACCGTGTTCAATGTTTTCACTGCCTAAGCTTGGGCCTATGGTTTGTTCTTGAACAATTGTCACTGGCGCTGTGAGCGACCCAGCGCGTAGTAAAAGCGCTAAATCGTAGGCTGCTTGCGGGCTTTTCATATTAGTAATGCTAAAACGAGAACTTAAATGCTGGGCAATGTTTGCCACATTGATCACTTCGCTTTTTTTCACAACGTCGCCATTTGCATCCCGCGAGTATTCAGAATACACCGTGGCCATAGGCTTACCTATGTTGTGCTTAGAAAATGCAGACATGGCATCGCCACCTTGCGAATCTAAACTAAGCTGCACTAAAGGCTTGCCCCATTCATCTTTGCCAACACTGGCATTATTAATGTGATCACCTGAAAAAATCGCAACAGGATTTAAATTAACAACGCCACCACCTTGCACATTAAACGCTTTACCACCTACTTCGACGACTTGGTAAAAATCGAGAGTCGCAGTTGCACCAATAATACGTTTCGCTTCTGATGGGTCTTGCACACCGGGTAACTCAATGCGAATACGCTGCTTACCTTGTCTTTGCGTTACCGCTTCTGTGATACCAAGCTCTTCAATGCGACCACGCAGGGTTGTTAAGCTTTGCGCCATAACTTGTTTATTAAATTCGCTTTGGCTTTGCTCATTAAAATGCAGTAATACCGTGGTTAGGTTATTCGTTGTTGATTTAGTTTGCATCAGGCCTTTAAATTGACCTTGTAACGTTGAAACAAGCCCTGCGAGTTGCTCCTCGCCGCTTGGTAAAATTTGTAGCTCAACCCCTTCTTTTACAACACTTGCCCGAATACCACGAATTTTGTCTTTACGAAGCGTTAATTTAGTTTGTTGATAGACACTGTTTAAGTGCTCTTGCATTGCTTTGTCTAGGTCAACATCAAGCACAAATAACACCCCACCATTTAAGTCGAGTCCCAACTTAATCGGTGAAAGCCCAAGTTGCTGAAGCCATTGTGGGCTTGTCGCATGCTCAACAATTTTAGCCTCTAGCTGTGGGTATTGCGTTTTTATAAAGCTCAACGCATTAGCACTTTGAGTCGGCTCAGCTAATAAAATAGCAAGTTGTGCTTGGCTATCATTGGCTTCAGTCACTTCAAAACCATGTTGATTTAGTGCCGTTGTCACACTTTGCAGCGTCACAGTTTGATCTGGCAAGCTAATGTGCAACCAAGATTTGTTAGGGTAAAGGTTAGGTAGTGCGCTAATCGCTAATAAAATACACGCCGCTATCATAGCGACATAACTCATTTTTAGACGACGCCATAGCGCCGGCTTTGATTTATGTGACATACATGACTTCCTTCCGGCATTGTCAGCCGGTAAAAATTTAATTCCAAAAAATAAAAAGTAACGAAGGAAGCCGTTTAGCTATGGTAGGTGGTATTGGCTTTGTATAAGAGATTAGCGTCTTTCCAGCCACTAATGCGGGATTTACATTGAGTGGCTAATGCAAACCATGGGATCACACGTACAGCACCTGGCGGCGCTAAAAAGTGCTCTTTCCCCCAATCTTCAGCAAAGAATTCAATTAATAGTTCGTAATCAGGATCAACCTGACTATGATAAAGAAATAATGATGAATTACTGGCAGTTAAACGCGGCATAAGGGTATCAAACCCCGATGGTTCATCCGGTTTAGGATGCTCAGCTGTATGAGTTTGGGAAATAACTGGTGTTTTAGTCAGCTCGACTTGGAACAATTTAGTTGCAGAAAAGTGTGACTGAGTGTCAGGCATAGCCATGCTCTGTGCACTAAAGAACACTGTAAAGAGCAAGATAATGACTGAGAAAAACCGTAACAAGAACTGACCAATAAATTAAGCGGATGACAGGGATATAATGAGGGTAAAAAAATAAAACACAAGGTATTACTTAAATAAAAGTGACTAAAACAAAAAGCGGGCCTAATTAGGCCCGCTTAGTCATTTAACTTTGTTAAACTTCTAATGATGACATGTCGATAACAAAGCGTGAGGCCATATCACCTTGCTTTAATTTATCGAATGCGTCGTTAATTTGGTCCATTTTGATCATTTCAACTTCTGGCAGAATATTATGTAACGCACAGAAATCGAGGATTTCTTGAGTTTGCGCTATACCGCCAATTAATGAGCCAGCAACACGGCGACGCCCCATTAATAACGGCACTGAGTTAGACTCAGCAAGCTCACCTACTTGACCAACCAATACTTGCGTACCATCAATATCTAAAAGCGGAATATACGGCGTAAAGTCGTGTTTTACCGGAATGGTATTAATGATCACATCAAATTGATTAGCATGCGCTTGCATGGCATCTTCATCGCTCGATACCAATAAATCTTTTGCGCCATAAGATAAAACCTGCTGTTTTTTCTTATCACTGCGGCTAATAGCTGTAACATGTGCGCCCATTGCAGCTGCGATTTTAATCGCCATATGGCCTAAACCACCTAAACCAATCACACCAACACGACTACCTGGGCCGACATTCCACGTGCGTAGTGGCGAATACGTTGTGATACCCGCACATAAAATTGGTGCACATTTAGCAAGGTCTAAGCCTTCTGGCACACTTAATACAAACTCTTCACGCACCACAATGTGTTTTGAATAACCACCTTGAGTGAGTTCACCACTGATACGGTCTTGTCCTGAGTAAGTTCCTACCATACCTTCGCGACAAAACTGCTCTTCACCGTGATGACACTGGTCACAGCTTAAACAGCTATCAACCATACAACCCACAGCAACATTATCGCCCACTTTGTATTTAGTAACGCCGCTACCTACTTCAAGAACACGACCAACGATTTCATGGCCTGGTACCACTGGGTACTGAGTCCAGCCCCAGTCGTTTTCTGCCGTGTGTAAGTCAGAATGGCAAACGCCACAATACAGAATTTCAATTGATACATCTTCATCACGAAGTGCACGGCGTTCAAAATGATACGGCTCTAATGGTTTTTCAGAATCATGTGCTGCATAACCGACAGTTTTCATGCTTACTCCTTAATTTTCTTCGTGTTTAACTCATGCATTTAACTAATTTGCTAATGCGCTGGTGTATACTGCACTCAGTATAGAGGTAATTTAGCAAAGTACACTTGCCTAAAACACGAAAGCTTTTGCCTATTTTTATCAAATTGATTCAAGAGAGCCCAATGCGTGGAATGAGCCGCAAAGAACAGGTAACGAGATCGCCTGATGCAATGAACCTTTCACAAAGCATCAAAACACTTTGGCCCTATTTAATGACCTTTAAAGGCCGCGTTATTTTAGCCGTCTTAGCGCTTATTGCTGCAAAAGGCGCCACATTGCTGATGCCTTGGGCACTAAAAGAAATAATTGACGCGGTTGATGCGAGTATCAACCCGCTATTAAGTGTTCCTATTGCCTTGCTGATCGCCTATGGTTTACTGCGCTTTGCCAGTGTATTTTTTGGTGAAGTACGCGATGCATTATTTGGCCGTGTTACAGAGCACGCTATGCGCCATATTGGCCTAAAAGTTTTTAAACACTTGCATAGTTTAGAACTTGCTTTTCACCTGGATAGGCAAACAGGTGGTATCAGCCGCGATATAGAGCGTGGTACAAGTGGCCTCAGCTTTTTAATGCGCTTTTTAATGTTTAATATCGTGCCAACCCTATTTGAAATAATCACAGTAGCGATTATTTTTGCGACCTTGTTTTCACCATGGTTTGCACTGGTCACATTAATTGCGGTTGCTAGTTACATTGCTTTTACTGTGATTGTAACTCAGTGGCGTAACCGATTTATTCGTGAAGCAAATGCTGCCGATAACAACTCAAACACCCGTGCAATCGACAGCTTACTAAATTACGAAACCGTTAAGTACTTCAACAATGAACAGTATGAAGCGAGCACCTACGACGGCTTTTTAGCTAAATGGGAGCAAGCGAGGCTTAAAAATCGTTTATCGTTACTGGCACTTAATTCAGGACAAGCACTTATTATAGCCACGGCTATAACAGCGCTAATGTGGCTAGGTGCCAGCTCAGTGGTCAATAAAGAGCTGACAATAGGTGAGCTTGTGATGATCAATGCTTATATGATCCAGTTATTTTTACCACTTAACTTTTTAGGTTTTGTTTATCGTGAGATACGCCGTGCGCTGACTGACCTTGAAAATATGCTGGGGCTGTTAAATCGCAAAGCCGCCATTAGCGATGACAAAGATGCAAAACCATTAAATGCAACCAAAGCAGCTATTCGATTTGAAAATGTGTCGTTTAGTTACGACAAACAACGGCCAATTTTAAATAACTTAAGCTTTGAGGTTACTTCTGGCAGCAAAGTGGCGATTGTGGGTGCCAGTGGCGCAGGTAAAAGCACCTTAAGCCGCCTGCTCTACCGTTTTTATGATGTGGATGCGGGTAAAATTTATATCGATGAGCAAGCAATCAACACAGTGACACTTGAAAGTTTGCGCCAAGCAATTGCCATCGTACCGCAAGATACCGTGCTATTTAACACCAGCATTCGCGAAAACATCGCTTACGGAAACCCAACGGCAAGCGAAGATGAAATTGATAAAGCCCTAAGCCTTGCCCATTTAGATGGATTTATTGCCAGCCTAGATAAAGGCGATAAAACCCTTGTTGGTGAGCGCGGTTTAAAAGTGTCGGGCGGTGAAAAGCAGCGCATTGCAATTGCTAGAGCCATTTTAAAAGGTTCACCCATTTTATTATTTGATGAGGCAACATCGGCGCTAGATTCGCATTCAGAGCAAGCCATTCTCAGCGCGATGCGTGAAGTCGCACAAAGTCATACCAGCTTGGTTATTGCACATCGTTTATCAACAATTACTGACGCAGACAAAATTATTGTTATGAAACAAGGACAGGTTGTTGAGCAAGGTCAGCACCATCAACTGCTTGCAGCGAATGGTGAATACGCACGAATGTGGCAGTTACAGCAAAGCGAAGAATAAACACTGTTAACTAGTAGGCTAAATGATTAGAATAACCGCTTTATTTTTATCTATAACAAAAAGGCAACACGCAGATGGGCAGAGCTTATCAAAACAAAAAAGACTCAATGGCAAAAACTGCGGGTGCAAAAACCAAAGTTTATTCAAAGTACGGAAAAGAAATTTATATCTGCGCTAAGAATGGTGGTGTTGATCCCGATGGCAACTTAGCGCTTCGTCGCTTAATTGAGCGTGCAAAGAAAGACCAAGTACCTACGCATGTAATTGAGCGTGCAATCGATAAAGCCAAAGGCGGTGGCGGCGAAGATTATGTAGCAACTCGCTATGAAGGTTACGGCCCGGGTAACTGTATGATCATTGTTGACTGTTTAACCGACAACAACAAACGTACATTCGCTGACGTACGTGTTTGTTTTACTAAAGCAAATGCAAAAATTGGCGCGCAAAACTCAGTATCACACTTATTTGATCACCTCGCTATTTTTGTATTTGATGGTGATGATGACGAAGCTGTTTTAGAAGCTCTAATGATGGCTGATGTAGATGTAACAGATGTAGAAGTTGAAGACGGTAAAGTGACGGTATTCGCGCCACACACTGAATACAACAACACCCGTACAGCACTTGAAGAAATGGGAATTACTGATTTCCACGAAGATCTAATTGCTTTTGTGCCGCAAGTAGAAGCACCCATTGAAGGTGAAGACGTTGAAGTCATGGAACGCTTTTTAGCCATGCTAGAAGACTGTGACGACGTACAAAACGTTTACCATAACGCACAGTTTTAATTAAAAAGGCCAACCAAGTTGGCCTTTTACCTTTTAGCCCAAAGGAATCAACATTGAATACCCTCGAAGAGTTAAAAGCCGGTTCTCTACAAGGTTGTACACGGCTTCAGCTTGTTGCAAAACTAACCGAGTTCCCAAAAGAAATTTATACTCTAGCCGATACGTTAGAAATCCTCGATTTATCTAATAACCAGCTAAGTGATTTACCTGACGATTTTTACAAATTAAAAAATCTCAAACGGCTGTTTTTATCATTTAATCAGTTTAAACATATTCCAGACGTGCTAAGAGAATGCCCTAACTTAATCATGGTGGCATTTAAAGGTAATCAAATTACTGAATTTAAAGCGCACTGTTTGCCAACGCAGATTGAATGGCTGATCTTAACGGATAATCAAATCCCCGCTTTACCTGATTCATTTGGTGAGTACAGCAAGCTTAAAAAGCTCGCACTGGCAGGTAATCAGTTAACTCATTTACCAGCTTCAATGGCTAATTGTAACGAGCTTGAGCTAATACGTTTAAGTGCCAATAAGCTTACAAAAGTTGAAGATTGGCTTTTAGCTTTACCGAAACTTGCTTGGCTTGCCTTCTCTGGTAACGATTTAAATCGCTCAACTAGCTTACACTGTGAGCAGTTTAGCAAAATCACACTGGATGAAATCCAAGTTAAAAAGCAGATTGGCCAAGGTGCGTCTGGGGTTATTCATTTGGCCAATTGGCATCAACGTCCTGTTGCCCTTAAGTTATTTAAAGGCGAGATCACCAGTGATGGCTATCCACTCGATGAGCTAAATTGTTGTTTAAAAGCCAGTGAGCATCCAAATCTCATTAAAGCATTGGGCTATGTCGATGAAGAGGAACAACTTGGTTTAGTGATGGAGCTTATCAGTAAAGAGTTCACGAATCTTGGTTTGCCACCTTCCCTTGTAACTTGTACTCGTGATACCTTCGAAGACAACTGCCAGTACGCGCCAGAAGTGGTGCTAAAAATCGTCAAGCAAATGGCAAGTACCCTCGCTCATTTGCATCAAAAGCAAGTAAGCCATGGTGACATTTATGCCCATAACAGCATGATCAATTCACAGGGCGAGTTATTATTTGGTGACTTTGGTGCAGCAACCGACTTATCCATGCTGACGCCTGATCAACAGCAGCGATTAGAAGGCATTGAAGTACGCGCCCTTGGTTATTTCATCGATGATTTACTGACTGTAGTCACTGAACAAAACGACATTACTAAGATGCTTTCTGACATCGTTCAAGAGTGCTTGGTACTAAACTCAGACAAACGCCCTCGCCTTTCTGAGCTAGTTTCGCGATTATGAGTGTAGTGTAATTATAAATAAAGCCTCTGTGAGGCTTTATTTTTGCTTTTTAAACGGGAACACCTGCTGCTTTAACATACCTTCGGGCATGTAATCGCCAACCACACCATATTTATCGGGCCACTCTGCTTGACCTTTGACAGCAGTGCCAAATAGATAATCTAAAAGTAAAAGATCCACCTTCTAAAGAAGGTGGCTTTGCATTAGCCCCCTAGAAGGGGGCGTTGTTTACTGCAGTGTTAACTGCGCCTGCTCTTGCACCTCTTCCTTTTCTTGGTGCCTGACATACCGTC